>CACZSV010000123.1 GCA_902783925.1 uncultured Coriobacteriaceae bacterium | reverse complement strand
GCGGGGTGTAATACTGCGAGAAATAGCAGGGCGCAATGCGAATTTCTCCCGGGAGCTCCCCGTCAAGGCGTATCCCGATATTGCGATACAAGACCTGTACCAATTCGAGTGCATCGAGCTTGCGCACAATGGGCAGGACCCTGATGACCTGCCCGCATTTGAGGGCCTCTCGATACAGCTCGTTGCGCAGGGGATTTGCGCTTTCGAAACCGTGTGATGTTGCTGCCTGCGCACAGTTCATCGTGAAGACGGCGAAAACCTTCAGAGCGTCGGTAGATGTATTCGGGCAACGCGGCGCTTCTACGTCGAGCGCTCTTGCGAACAAGTGCAACATGATCCTAGTCTGCGTGCGTCTGAACGGCTCGGATTCCATGATGCGTTTTAGCTGGCGGTTCATGAGGCGGCACCTACATGTATGGCGCCGGGCACGCATGAAAGCTCGTCAGCATAGAGCGCCTCGATGGCGTTGCTATTGTGCTCGGCGATTATCTTGCGCCGTAGCTTGAGATTGGGGGTAAGCTCCCCGTTGGAAAGCATGGGGGCGTTTTTCATGATCGCCCAGCGCTTGGGCTGCTCGGGATGGCTAAGCTGTTCGTTCATCGCGAGAACGCGCGTGTCGAACTCGCGTGCGTCAAATCCGGCTTTTGCCTCGTCCTCGAGCCAGATGAGCGACGTGCAATACGGTTTTCCATCGCCTATGAGCATGGCTTCGCTCACACCGGGTATGCCTTTGAGGAGCGCTTCGATTTTCTCCGATTGCACGTTCTTGCCCCAGCTTGTGACGACGAGTTCTTTGCGTCTTCCTTCGATAATGAGGTTTCCGGCTTCTGAGAAGTGCCCGAGGTCGCCCGTTGCAAACCAGCCTTGCTCATCGGTTTGCGCCTCTTCGATTCCGTCATAGCCAACGAAGAGCTGCGGCCCCTTCATGTATATCTCGCCATCTGCGTCTATACGCGCTTCGGTTTGCGGCAAAAGCGCGCCGAGGCTTCCAATCTCGTTTTCGCCCAGACGGTTCAAAGTGATGAGCGGAGCCTCGGTGAGCCCATAGGCGTTGTGAATCTCGATGCCAAGGGCGCGGAACTGCTCAAGCAACTCATTTCGTATTGGAGCCGAGCCCACGATGAGCTGGCGGCATTTGTCGAGACCGGCTTTGCGCAGGGTGATCGACTTGCATATTCGTCCAAACGCTTTTCTCGCCGGGCCATCGGGCATCGCGAGCCATCGTTTGCCAGCCGAGGTGTCGATGAACTGGTTCCAGAGCTTTTCGTAGAAACGCGGCACCGAAAAGAAAATGGTGGGCCGCACTTTTGGAAGCGTCTCGACGAGCATGTCGAAGTCATTCAGGCAGTAGTAATCGACCTTGCCGAGGATATAGTAGCCGGCGTAGGCAACGAGAATGCCCTCGACGACGTGGCTCATCGGCAGAAACGAAAGATAGCGCAGGTCTGAGTTTCGTGTACGCCAGTCGAGAATTTCAGGCATGGTCTTGCCCATCCAGACAAGCTGCTCGTGCGTGAACATGGTGCCTTTGGGAAGCCCCGTTGTGCCGGATGTATAGCGAATGGTGGCGATATCGTCGAGGTCTACCGCAGATATGTTTTCGAGCAGATCGCTATTGGTACGACCAATAGCTAAAAACAGCTCCCAGCTGGTGAGCAAGCTGTCTCTGGTGAACCAGCTCGTGTCGAAACCGGCGCCCGGCATGAGGATGCTGGGAACGTCGAAGGACGCTTGCGATGCAGCTTGCGCGAGCGAAGGCGTTCCTACAAAGAGCAGCTTCGAATGGCTGCGCCGTACGAGTTCAGCGATATCGGCGGCAGGTGAGGTGTAATACAGCGGCACGCTCATCGCACCGATGAGACCGATTGCGGAATCGAGCGCCGTGTATTCGGATGAGTTGATGCCCACAAGCGCAATGCGGTTGCCGGGTGTGATGCCCACCGCCATGAGCGCGGCGGCAATGGTACGGATACGCTCACGCATCTCGTCTGCCTTGGTGATGCGTTCTCCGTCGCGGCCAATATCGTGATATGTGATGGGGTTGCGCCGCGCTGCCAGGCGCACCTGCATCTGCTCGAATACCGTGCGGCCCGTATGATTCAAAAAGCCGCGCCCCGTCGCATATGCGAGCAGCCTGGGAAGAAACACGTGCCAATCCGGAGGATCTTCTTGCATGAGCTTTTGCGTGTTTGCGGTATCGAATATGTGCGTATCGTCGAAATACGGCGCAAGTGCGAGCATGTTCGCCGCGAAGCTCTTGGCATTTGCCGTCTTCTGCTGATTGAGATTTCGCGCGCTGCCCGCTCGAGCCGCAAAGGGCAGGGGAACATACAGGGGGCGTGCGAGCTTGATTCCGAGCTTATCCTGTGCCCAGGAAGCTACTGCATTGATGAGCTCCTCGACGCTTGGCTGGGATTCTCGAGGCAAGGTCACGTGAAATGTCTTGCCTGCAGCGTCTTCGTCTTCGAGTGCGGAGACAATCGCATGTGCGACGTAATCAACCGGCACAATCGAGAGTTTTGCATTTGGATGGGTAGGAATAACCCGCAGCTTCCCCTTCAAGTACATCTTGAGCGGGTAATACACAGTATTGAAGGTGAATATCTCGCCTGTGCGCGAGTCCCCGACAATCTGCGTTGGCCGCATAATCGAGACGGGGAACTGCTCGGAGGCCTCGTGGACGAGAGCTTCCGCATCGAATTTGCTCTGCTCATAGGGACTGTTGAACCCTGGAGCGGATAAATCGCTTTCGCGGATAAGGCCGCTTTGCGTGCCTGCGACATATGCCGTCGATACATGGACAAAGCGCTTGAGCGGATACGCTGCATTGAGTGCCGATGCGAACGTGAGGATATTGCGCGTGCCGTCGACGTTGGTAGTTCGCGTTTGCGTGACTGCGCGGTTGATGCTCACGTCTGCTGCTGTATGCACGATGGCATCGATTGTGCTGGAAAGAAGCTCGTGCGCGTTCTGGGTGAGCCCGAGATTCGGAAGTGTGATATCGCCATCAACGGGGATGATCTGCGTGCCGATGGCAGGGAAAAGGGCACTGTCGTGGTGCCAGAGACGCTTAAGTCGCATCTGCGCGTTCAGCGATTTCTGCGAGCGCACCAGCGCGTAAATAGTGCAGCCTTTATTGATCAGTTCCCGTGCGACCCAGGTCCCAAGAAAACCCGTTGCGCCCGTCAAGAGGACATTCAAGTGAGCTCCTTTTTCGATGTATTATGAAATGATAGATGATTAGCTGGTCGAATTTCGACATCTGGGTGAATTGCCACAAACAAATTACGACTGGCGCTTCGTGCGAAGCGAACGGCTCGAAGCGAGTGTATGCGGCGATTGCGCCCGCATAGAATGATAATAATATTTCGGAGCGTTCTTACATTTTGCGTACAATACAAACAAAGGGTGAGTGAAAACGACATGTAGAGCAGGTTGCTTGGCATGCGAAGCTGCTGCATCTTTTCGCCACGCTCATGTTCGTGTTCCCCTTTAGAATGAATGTATCAAGTGAACGGATAGCAGCCGTACTTCAAGAAAGGTCAGATACAATGACAAAACGAATCTTTGCAGCGATGTGCACACTAATGCTGGTGATGCAGCTGATTCCTGCAACCGCATTCGCACAACGAACTGACATCGGCGAGTCGAGAGTTTCTATCGAGCAGCTCCTCGCAGCAGGTGAATATGCAGAGGGCGAGGCCATAGCTATCGTAAAGGCGTCTTCTGGACAGCAGGATCAATCGCAAACGTTGGCAGACATAAGCTCCGAAGCGGTTGAGCAGGCTGTGGTCGACGCATCTGGCTCAAATTATGCTGCTACCGAGGAGGTTGCGGGGCGTGTGACATCCGCAGGCGATGATAGCTTCCGCGTCGAGCTCATTCGCGATTCTTCGCGTACAACCGAACAGATTTTGCGCGACCTCTACGCTGACCCCAATGTCATCGCTGCAGAACCCAACTACATCGGCTACAACACCGCAGCGCTCAGTGAAACGTCCTCTACGTCTGCATCAACGTCTGCGTCTACGACTGCATCCGATACGGTCGATTCGCCTGATTCGTCAGCACCCCTCACCGCCGCGAGCGAGGACCAATTGGCAACAAGCAACACGCCGTCAGATTCTTCTTCGACAGAGCTTTCTGCAATGGCGGACACTCAAGCCATTGATGCCGGCGGCGTGCCAGGCGATCTCACTCCATTACAGTGGTATACCGACGATTCGCAGAGTACGTTCACCTCGCCCAAATCGCCAACTGCAGGATATAGCCTGAATATTCCTGGTTGGGCTGAAGGTCGCACGAATTCAGACGCTCCCGATAACGCAGGGGGAACCGTTTGTCTCATGGATACAGGTCTCGACGATGCGCATCCTGATCTTCAAGGTGTGCTGTACCATTTCTCCGAAGAGCAACAGAAGAAATACAATTGCGGCGAGTACGGCGTCAATGCCTGCGGAGACTTACTGCCCCGTTCAACCACAAAAGCATCCGATAGCCACGGTTCGCATGTGGCCGGCATCGTAGCCGCCCAGTGGAATGAATTCGGCATTTCGGGCGTTGCAAAGGGCGCGAAGCTCTTCGAGGTGCGCGTGTTCGGCGAAGAAGACAGTCAGGCCGAATCAGCAGTGATCGACGGTTTCAAATTCCTGATCGACGTTGCGAAGGAAACGAATCTCAAGGCGGTCAACTGCTCGTGGGGCTTGCCCCAGCCTTGCTTTGCATATTCTGCGATGGTTAACGAGCTTGGGCGCAAGGGCGTAACGTGCGTCATCGCGTCGGGCAACCGAGCGCTCGATTTAGATGCCGATATGGAGTTTGCTGCCATGCCTGCAAACAGCCCCTATACCGTATCAATCAATGCGGCGCTCATGGACGGGACGCTCACGGAGTTCAGCTGTTGGGGACAGGCATCGACTGACGTGTTTTCACCCGGCACAGAGATTATGTCGACTGTTCCCGTGATGATGGAATCAGGAGAGGGCGAAAACATTACATCCAGACGGGATGGTCGTCGATTCTTCCCCGAGGCTTCCGATACAACGAGTCTCGTGTCCAATCCAGGTATGGAACGCTTCGATGGTGCCACTTCAGACGTGCTGTTCTTCGACTCCAATCCTGTAACGAATGCTGATGCCAAATCAATTGGCACGGCAAGTGACGAGGCGGGCTATGACGATAATCATTCGATGGCGATTAGCATCTCGAATCTCTCCGGCAAGGAAGAACGCTCTTTGAATAGGGGCTATTCATGCCTTAACGGGAGCTTCTATGTGGCGATTCCTGTGGCAAATGTCGCGGACGCCAGATGGCTTGCTCTTGATTTTGCAACGAGCGATAGCTATCGAGCTCACGCCGGTATCGTGTCGCTTGTGTATGAGAATGAGAGCGGCAATGCCGTCGAAATCGACAATGCCTACCCAGTTGTCGTTAAATCGGGCGTACAGACGGGCGCCTTCTCGAACACATATCAGAGCCAATGGACAAACGTGAGCTATAACATAGCGGGTTATCAAAACGCGGCCAATGAAGCACGAAAAAACAGAAAACAGGCTGATGATGGCACCTGGTACATTCCAGGGTCATCAAGTCAGGCCGGCCAATTCAGGTATCCAGACCCGGGTGAGGTAACGGGTCTCTACAAATGGTCGCATGATGGAAAAGGCTATGTCGTCGCGAAAGTCGGGATTGGCGCAAAGGCGGGCGTGAGCCCTGCCGCCACAGATAGCACGAAACTCTATGTTGACAATGTCTCTGTGGGAGGCGCTAACTCCTGTGTCGGTGCCAACATGGTGATGGCGGGTACTTCGATGGCAACTCCAGCAGCGACCGGATGTGTTGCCATCGTGGCGAAAGACGAACCTGCCAACGCCACGCTCACCGACAATCAGCTCGAGCAGCTCGCCCGCGAGCGCAAAGCCAAACTTCTCGCAGCAGTTGATTATGATGAGGAAAACCTCGGCAAGCTCTGCAGAACCGGAGGTCGACTAAACCTGCATGGACAATCGACGTTCGAAAAGAAAGCGCCTCTCATCACGCGTGCAGAAGCAGTGGGAGAAACCCTGGCGATAAATGGTTTCTTCTTTGGAGAGGGCGGTGTTCTCGAGATTGACGGAGAAGAAGTGGAAGTCGACAGCTGGATGGATGGGCAAATTCTTGCAACGGTTTCCGGTCTTTCGAATGGCTCGCATATTGCTAGGGTGACAAACCCCGATGGCGTCATGATGCAATGCCCATTCTCATATTCATCTGATTCTGCAGTTGGACGACCTCTGTACGAACGCAGCCACAGCCTACCCGTTTCTCTCCCGAGCTATACTGCCGATGACAGTGACCGATTGCATGGATCGCTCGTCGAATGCGGCGGGAGCCTTTACGCGATGACGGCGACGCTGAAAGATAACCACCCCCAAGCGCTCTGGCGCTATAACATTGCGAATGACGCGTGGTCGAGGTGTGCAGATATTCCGAAGGACATTACAGGCGAAAATCATAAGGCCGGAAAAGCAACCTACAGCTCCATAGTGTCGCTTAATGGCAAAATATACGTTCGAGACTTATCGCAAGCTGATTACAGCGTGCGTCTTTGGGCGTATGACCCAGACGCTGATTCCTGGTCGATGTCAGATTACGCGTTGCCAAGTTCAGCAGCTTTCTTCACCCTTCAAGGCAAGCTGTTTATTATTGGCAACAACTTCTCTCTAAACACGCAGAAAGAGAGGGAAGATTCAGATGACGGCCCGGCAAACCTATCCGCCCAAGCCGAAGAAGATGAAGCTAAACAAGAAGAGACGGCGTGCTTCGGTATTCTCGACTTGAACTCGGGAAGTATCACGAAGGTTGAAGGGACGATTCCGACTACGGTTTCAGCAAGCACTGGCATCATTGCGACAAGCGCAGATAAAGTCTATGCTTACATGCCAGCTGAAACGGGCGACGCCGACTCGGGCATCGTAGACCCTAATGCAGAAAAGCCAACACCCAAGTTCATGCGTTTCACCTATGACGCATCTAAAAATGAAATGACATCCGAAGATCTCACCTCCGTCCTTATGAGCGCCAACCCACGTTATCTCGCTCCAGTTGGCAACGAGGACGGAATCCATCTTGCTCTTGCGGGACTTTCCGATGGTGTAGCACTTATCGGTTCAAAAACACTTGGCGAAGACACGCATATCATCAAGAACTCGTCGACCGATGTTGAGCCGTACGAACGCACGTCTTCGTATCATTATGTCTTCGAGCCTCTTGCGGCATATTCCGACGGAAGTCTTTACGTTGCAGGTTTCAATGCTGCCGAACCTGATGTTATGTATCTCCGCTCGACGGACTACGATGAAGCCCAGCAGGCCATGCCCAAAACAGGAGACGGCGGGCAAACAGCCACGCTCTCTCAGAACGCGGCGCGGACCGTTGTGAAAACAGGCGATTTTGCCTGGTATGCAATAGCGTTTGCATTGCTTGTCATTGTTATTGCCGGTGGAATAGCGCTTTCAGTCAGAATGCGTAGAAACCGTCAATAGTCATTCGGTTGGGCGGCCATCGCGCCCGGTCTAGCCGTCAGGCGCCCGGGGTTTGGTAGGGGCGCCGCCCGATTTCGCTCGCGTCGAGCCATGGCCCGCTACAATAAAGGTGATGACGGGTGGGTCATGCATTTCTTATTCGTGAACGCCGAAAGGTGCATTGGGCCTGCGGGATAATCCATGCACCTTTGCCCCGAACGCCGAAAGGTGCATTGCCGCAGCCGGATAATCCATGCACCTTTGCCCCGAACGCCGAAAGGTGCATTGCCGCAGCTGGATAATCCATGCACCTTTGCCCCGAACGCCGAAAGGTGTATTGGGCCTGCGGGATAATCCATGCACCTTTCATGCAGTACGAAAAACTCGTGGAGCTTTTATTCATGAGTGGATTTTACTTGCTAGAATGAACATATAGTTCGTTTGAAAGGCGGTTATATATGAAGAAGGCAACTGTCGTCGTTCTTGCTTCGATTGTGCTGGCATTAGCATTAGTTGGTTGCGGCGGTGGACAAACAAGCTCGCAAAACTCAACATCTGGAAGCGCTTCAAGTACAACGCAATCTTCGACGAGCAAACAAGGTGGCCCTGGAAACGCTCGGGGCGCTGGTGGCGGATCCACTCAAAACGATGCCGATGCGCAGGCAGTTATCGATGCGACGTCATCTAAGTTTCAACAGTTCACGTTTACGGATTCGCAGACGGGCGCAGCGCTTGAATACAGTCTGTATATTCCCGAAAACGCAAACGCGGGCACCGCATTGCCCCTTGTGATGTATATGCCAGATTCCACTGGTGCCAATATAGGTGCCGAAGCCATTGTTAAGCAGTACTACGGTGCTGATGTTTGGGCGAGTGACGAAAGCCAAGCCAAGAATCCGGCCTTTGTGCTTGTCCCTGCCTTCACGAGTACAGCCACAACCGACAATTGGGAAGTGTCTAATGAAGTCGAGATGACGATCCGTCTCATCGAAAATCTTCAATCGCAATACAACATTGACGCCAAGCGTATCTATACGACCGGGCAGTCAATGGGCTGCATGGCGTCCTTGTATCTGAATAGCGCGCATCCGAACTTCTTCGCTGCGAGCATGTATGTTTCTGGGCAGTGGGATGTTTCAGTTTTGAAGTGTTTGGAAAACCAGAAGTTCTTCTACATAGTTGCAGGTGGCGATGAGAGAGCATCTGCAGGCCAAAACGAAGTGATGGCAATGTTCGATGCAGACGGTGTTGCCTATTCGTTTGGGGAATGGAATGCGCAAAACGATCAAGCCACGCAAGATGCTGCAGTTAAAGAGCTCATTGCCAAGGGTTGCTCAGCCAATATGATTCGATTCGAGTCCGGGTCTGTTTTGAATGGCCAAAGCGGAATGGAGCATATGGCTTCGTTCAATTACGCCTACAAGCTGACGTCTGTGCGCGACTGGCTTTTCCAGCAATCACTGTAGATGAGAAAAGCGAATAATCAGCGGAACTGAAGGTGCTTTCGAACAAGGGGGAGCATCCCTTTTGTGCAATCGCGATGTTTCAACTCCTG
>CACZSV010000122.1 GCA_902783925.1 uncultured Coriobacteriaceae bacterium | reverse complement strand
TCCAGACGGAGGGCGCGGCGAAGCGTTCCTGTTTGCAGGTGACATTGCCAAAAAAATCAGTTGACAAAATCATAGGAACACCCCCCTTCGTGCGTCTGCAGCTGAATCACCAGCGCGGCCTCGTTCTGATGCGATGCCTTACTGTTTTAGCATTCTACCAAAGCAGCATTATCTATTTTGGTGACGAGAGGTATCTCTTGATGCTGATAGCGGGCACTACAGTGCGGATTCGTATATCGCCCGCGTGTCCTCGCGGCCGAGTGTCATAAATCCGCCGAAACGTTCGCCTTTTGTTGCAGCGAGCATATCGACGAGCTTGTCGATATCTTCAGCTTTGATTCCAAATTCGCTCAATCTCGAGGGCATGCCAAGGCTCGAGAAGAAATCTTGGAGCATATCAATTGCTTCGCGTGCACAAGCCACCATTGCCTGCTGGGATTGCCCTGCAGGCTCGAGTCCAAACACGCCGCGCGCGAACTGGACAAAGCGCTGCGGGTCAGCGCTGCAGACATAGCGCATCCACGCGGGCATGATTACCGCAAGCCCCGCACCATGCGTGATATGCGTATCAAGTGCTGAAAGCTCGTGCTCCATACCATGGCTTTCCCATCCGCCAGCACGTGCGCTTGGCTGAGCAGAAAGACCGCAGCCGGCGATATCGTTGTGCGCAAGAGTGCTTGCCCACATGATGTCGGCGCGCGCATCGTAGTCGTTGGGGTTTTTCATAACGCGCTTGCCTGCATCAATGATGGCGCAGACGAGCGCGCAGGCAATCCTGTCAGTCACGGCGCTTGATCCTGCGCCGCTGAAAAAGCGCTCGCAGATGTGGCAAATCATGTCGGTGATGCCCGCTGCGGTCTGATACGCGGGAAGCGTAAAGGTAAGCTCTGGGTCCATGACGGCGATTGCGGGACGGAAGCAGTCTCCGTTGGTACCCTTTTTCTGCCCGAGCTCGTCATTGCTGATGACGCAGGAGCTCGAAGCCTCCGAGCCGGCTGCGGGAATCGTGAGCACGACGGCGATGGGAAGCGCGCGCTCCGGCTTTGCCTTGCCACTGAAGAAATCCCAGACATCTCCTTCATGGTAGTACCCAAATGCGATCGCTTTCGCGCAATCTATGACGCTGCCGCCGCCCACGGCGAGAATACAGTCTACTTGCTGTTCGCGTGCAATCTCGATGCCCTGGCGGACAAGCTCGACTTCCGGATTGGGACGCACACCGGCAAGCTCGACAAAGACGACGCCTGAAGATTCAAGCGAGTCTTGCACGCGCTTGAGCGTCCCGGTTTTGATAACGCTTCCAGAGCCATATACCAGCAAAGCGTTTTTGAAGCCAGCCTGAACAAGATATGAACCGGTGTCGTCGGTGTAGCCGCGGCCAAAGAAAAAGCGCGTTGGAGATTGGAAGATAAAGTCGTTCACGGGTGCGTCCTTTCCGATGGGGTTTGCATATGTTCATTGTACGGTATCGAAAGGAAACCATATATGCATGTGCACGGAAGGCAATTGTTAGCATACGACGTGCTTGGAGTGCCGTGTAGCCAAAGGCCAACAGCGTTTTCCATATCGGATTTCTGCCCGGAATCATCTGGATTTCTATCCGAAATCATTCAGAGAATCTGCAAGATGCATCCTCTACCATCGAATGCGATAGAGGTACAGGAGGTAAGACTATGATACTGGGAGCACGGGAAGCCCTTGATGTGTATATGAGATCGGGGCACCCTTCCGTTTTGGGAGATGAATGCAGCATCAATCTCTTTACGCAGGTAGAAGAATTGCTCCATCTTCCGACTCCCGTGCTCGATCAGGAAATCATTTTGTCCACGGCTCCTTGCATAGATGCGCAAACTCTTGACGAATTGCACGAGCTCGGACTTTTTTGCGACGTGTACACGGCAGTTGTCTGCGCAGATGTTTGCCGCAGGCACACGAGGAAACTCCGAAGCACGGTACTCGATGCACATTTGCCTGCGCATTCCATTCTGTGTTCGCTTCCCCATGTGTACATTCCATCTCCCGCTCTCTGCATCTTGCTTCTTGCGAGGATGCAGTGCGTTTCTTTCGAAGAGCTTGTCTTCGATATTTCGGAGCTCTGCGGCTGCTATGCGTATGAAAATGCGCCGTTGCTCGAGCGTGGTCTAATAGAGCGTCGGCCCCTTGTTGGCGTTTCGGATATCGTGGAATTCTGCGAAAAGATACGAAAGCTCAATAGCCGCGCTCCAAGGGGGGTTAGACGTATGGAGAGAGCGCTGGGTTTTGCAATAGAGCGGGCGCGTTCTCCCTTCGAGATAGCGCTGGGCATGAATATGGCCCTGCCCACGTCGCATGGCGGACTGGAGATGCCGCATTTTGCCACGAACGCGTGTATTCAGCTTTCCGAAAGGGAGCAGTGGGCCTTGCGCAGGTCATATCTCGAAAGCGATTTTGTCTGGGCAGAGCAGAAGGTGATTGTGGAATATTGCGGTGGGGTGAATGCCGAAAACCGCGAAGAGGGCACACTCCGTACGAACATCCTGCAGAACAAGGGCTATGAGGTGCAACTAATCTCGAATTCGATTCTCTGCAGATTCGATGCTTTCATGGGGAGCATGTACCGGCTCGAGAAACGTATCGGCACAAGGATTGGTCGCAGCGCCGACGTTCAGCAAAAGCAGCGTTGGCTGCAGGGAGCCACGTTCAGACTTGCGGGACGTGGGGGTGCGATTGTATCCGAGGCCTCCTAGCCTGACCCAGCTCATTTTCTGTTGTCTTAGCATATTTCAAGAATATCGGTGCAGATAGAGTATTCGACTTGCATTCCTAGGGTCGAAACGATTACATTGGTTTATATACATATGTAGAGATGACCGGGCATTTTCATTGGAATGAGCGATGTATCAGTTTCAATTTGAATACGATGATGAGGCTAGCTTAAGAGAAAAGCTCGAGAACTTGCGTTCAACCATGCAAGCGCGGGGTGCGGGCGAAGCCCTCTTTCACATCTACATAGACCAGTGCGAGCCTGAGCAGGCTCATGGGGCCGTTTGCGCTTTGAAGGCTGCGATACCCGATGCGCGCTATATTGGCGCATCGACCAGCGGCAATATCTCGGATGGAAAACTCGTTTTGCCGCGTGAGCGTGCGAATATTACGGTGCTCTGCGATGTCTTCGAGGATCCGGACACGAGGGTGGAAGTGCTGCAGTTTCCGCTGAGCTATGAGACGCAAGATGCTGCAGTTGGTGCTCTCCTGAACGCGATTCACGAGCGTCCATGGGTAAACGCGGTCGAGATGCTCACGACGGTCATCGATGTCAATATCCCGGAATTCTGCGAGAAGGCAAGCGAGCTTCCCTAGGGCATCGCATGGTTCGGCGGAGGCGTCACCGGCCCCGCGTCGACTGATATCTATACGTCTGCACCGTTCGTGTTCTCGTCTGCAGGCGAGATATCGAATCATGGGGTCGCGTTCGTCTTGTACGGTGGCGCGAATCTGCATGTAAAGGTGCAGGCAACGGTGGGGTGGAAACCGCTTGGAAAGACCTTCCACATTACCGAGGCGAAGCGCTCAGTCATCTACAAAATAGATGATATTCCTGCGTACGACCTCTACTACCAGTATCTGAAGATCGAGGAATACGACGACTTCTTCGACCATAGCGTGCTGTTCCCGCTCGCGTTCGATTTCGAAGGTCTCATCGTCTTGAAGACGCCGGTCAAGGTAAACGACGACCATTCGCTTACCATTACGAGCGATGTGACGGGAAAACTCCGTGATTTTCGTATCGCATATGGGGACCCTGCCACGATATTGAGCGATATTGAGAAGCATGCGCGCGACATGGCTGCTTTCGCTCCCCAGGGTATTTATGCGTTCTCATGTTCGGCCCGGCGTGGTTATTGGGGAGACGGGCGTATCAGCTACGAAACTATACCTTTCGAGCAGCTTGCCCCCACGGCGGGTTTTTATACGGCAGGCGAATTCATTCGTCACCAGGAGCATGCGCTTTTGCTGAACGTTTCGGTTGTAACCGTTGGCTTGCGCGAAGGGCCTGCAGGGGATGACAAGAGTGCACTCATCGATGTTGACAAACATGAATTCACGCGGCAGATGGCGCTCGTCCACACGCTCTCGTCGTTTGTAGGCAAAGTTTCTGAAGATCTCGAAAACGCATATAGGCGCATGTCCATCATGGCCAAGACCGATGGCCTCACACAGCTTTTCAATCGCAGCGAGATTGAGCGTCTTATCTGGAGTGCAGTGGACGATTATCGTCAATCGATCGTGTCGGGTGAAGAAGTGGTGGCGCCATCGTTGATTATGGCGGATATCGACGACTTCAAGAAGATTAACGATCGCTATGGTCATAAGGCAGGAGACGCGGTGCTCAAGGCGCTCGGTGCCCTTTTCAGAGGGCTTGTCGAGGAATCCGGTATCGAAGCGAGTGCTGGTCGCTGGGGAGGCGAGGAGTTTATGCTCCTTTTGCCCCAGAGTGCGATATCGGAAGCTGCGGCGTTTGCCCAGACACTATGCGAGGAATTCAGGCAACTCGTGTTCGAAGAGGATCGCCATCATACGGTGAGTGTCGGCGTCGTACAGGCGCAGCCCTCAGAAAGCGCCGATTCGCTGTGCATGCGCGTCGATGCCGCAATGTATCATGCTAAGCAAAACGGTAAAAACCGCGTCGTTGTTCAGTAGCTCGTCGACGAGTTAGGCAAAATGATATCCATCGCGTCCCGAGCGCTTGACTCGGTAGAGCGCAGCATCTGCTGCACGGCTGAGGTCAGCGTAGGTGATGCCGTTTTGAGGTGCCATTGCGATGCCAGCGCTAATCGATAGCTGGATATCATCGCCGTCTTCGCGCGGATACACAATCTTGCACTTCTCGCATAATTCTTTGACGCGCGTTTCGAGGGTCTCGCGCGTCCTCATCGTTGGCAGGAACACGACGAATTCATCTCCGCCGGGACGGGCGATTATATCGCTATCGCGGAACACTGTCCGTAACACATCGGCGACATCGCGGAGCACGTCATCTCCAGCGGCATGACCAAGGGAGTCGTTGATGATCTTGAAATGGTCGATGTCGATAGCAACAAGCGCGGCAACGAGATTGGACCCTTCTTTTGCGGGGAATTTTGAGCTTAGGTACATGCTCGCGCTTAATTCGAGACCGGCTCGATTATTGAGTCCGGTGAGCGGATCCGTATTGGCACGGTTGGTGAGCGCACGCCGCTCGGAAGAGAACAGACGGACGTTCAACAGCACAATCGCGACGATAGAGAGTACGAGCAAAGCAGCGGCGATAATGACAAGTCCCCTCATGGCGTCGGCGATGGGAATCCGATCCGATTCGATGACGAGATGCCAACCGACAAGCGGAAGGTATTGCGAGACGATGCAACGGTCATTGACCATCTCGAC
>CACZSV010000121.1 GCA_902783925.1 uncultured Coriobacteriaceae bacterium | reverse complement strand
TTTTCACGCCCATGTTGAAAAAGGCGTTATGAGGATAGGATGGGCTGATTCTGCACGTGTCGCGATTTGAGTCGTTAGTTTGCGCGAAGCTAACTGACGGCTCGCACTTGCGCTACCATTGCATTTGAAACATCGACCGTATTGGAGCAACGTCATGAGTGACACATTCGATAATCGTCAGATTATCGTCGACTACCTCGAAAAGGGCTGCAAGGGTGGCGATTTGGGCCGAGTCGGCGTGGAGATCGAGCAATTCGTTCTCGACGAAGACGGCGACCGCGTCAGCTACGACGAAAAACATGGACGTCTTGGCATACGCGATATTCTCGAGGCGCTCAGCGAGTTCTATCCAAATGTCTCGAGAACTGCCGAAGGCGACATCATGGCGTGTTCTCGTCCAGCGGCCGCTATTACCATCGAGCCTGCGGGGCAAATCGAGCTCAGTATTTCGCCTTTGCTCGGCATAGCTGAGGTCGAACGCGAATACGAGAACTTCGCGTTTCGCATGAGGCAGATTCTCAAACCACGCGATTACGAGCTTGTGCCCTATGGGTATGACCCCAAGAGCCGCGCGCTCGACTTGCCGCTCATCCCTAAGCCTCGCTATCATTTTATGGACGAGTACTTTGCCAAGCTGCCGGGCATGCATGCGGAGCGCATGATGAGGACATCGGCTTCTTTGCAGGTCTCTCTCGACTTTGCAGACGAGGCGGATGCGGTGCGCAAGCTTCGCATCTCGACGGCGATCGGGCCGATTTTCTCCTATCTGCTCGATAATGTGCCCGTGTTCGAAGGTGAACCGAACGCTACTCCGCTGCGCCGCATGAAAATCTGGCGCGAAGTCGATCCCGCCCGCTGCCGCGTTATCCCCGGGCTTTTCGGCGAGGGCTTTGGCTTTGCCGCATATGCAGACTGGCTGCTCGATACGCCGCCCATCTTTATCACGCGCCCCGATGAGCATTCGACTGGCACGCAGGTTGGCCGCGAGGCGTATGCAGATGTGCCCATGAGTACTGCGGATGTCGAGCACCTGATGAGCATGGTGTGGCCCGACGTCCGTCTCAAGCGCTATGTCGAGATTCGCCAGTGCGATGCCGTTCCGTTTGATGTTGCGCTTGGATACACTGCTTTGCTCAAGGGGCTGTTCTACGCCCCGATGAATCTTGAGCTGCTGGAACATGCACTTGGCGTGAGTGCAGATGGAAAATGGCCTATCAGCGAAGACGACGTCGAGCAGGTAATCGACGCTATCATTGCCGACGAGATGGATGCGGTTGTATATGGGCGCAGTGTTGAGTCGTGGCTCAACCTATTCTTCCAATTCGCACCTGATGGTCTCGGCGCAGAGGCCGAGTATCTTGAAGCGTTGAAGGATTTTAAGGGGTTGTAGCGTTGAGTTTTAGGGACGCCGCCGCGTGCGATGTCTATGCTAACGCCATCGAGCTCGACAGTGGCGCAATAATCGAGATCACCATGAAGCATGTGGGCTCGCTGCTCATGGCTCGGGCCTTGGCTTTTGGCGGCGATCTGACGCTTTGCAGCCCGCTTGTCCGCTGCGAACTCGCAAGCGTCGTCTCCAGAAGCATCGGTATAATAGGACGCGCTCTTAACGAGAAAGCGGGAATTCATGGCTGCAACGTTTACCGATCAAGTTCATATTCAGGTGAAATCCGGCAATGGTGGCGCGGGGTGCACCTCGTTTAGGCGCGAAGCGCATGTGCCCAAGGGTGGGCCAGATGGCGGCGATGGGGGGCGCGGCGGCGATGTCGTGCTCGTCGCGGATTCCACCGTTGCAACGCTCATCGATTATCGCTACAAGCATCATTTCAAGGCGGCGAAGGGCACGCATGGCCAGGGCAAGCGCATGCATGGCGCCAATGGCGAAGATCTCATCTTGCGTGTGCCGGTGGGAACGGTCGTTCGCTTGCTGGACGATAATATGCAGCCTTGCGAGGAAATCGCAGATCTAACCCATAATGGCGAGCGCGTCATTGTTGCCAAGGGCGGTCGAGGCGGCCGCGGGAATATTCACTTTGTGACGCCGACGCGTCGAGCTCCGGCGTTTTCCGAGCTTGGTGAGCCGACGGATCCGTTTTGGATCGAGCTTGAGATGAAGCTCATGGCGGATGCCGCTCTCGTTGGCATGCCGTCTGTTGGCAAAAGCTCGCTTATCGCATGCATGTCCGCGGCGCGTCCAAAAATCGCCGATTATCCGTTCACCACGCTCACACCCAATTTGGGCATGGTGCGAAGCGGAGATTTGAGCTTCACGGTGGCAGATGTCCCCGGTCTTATCGAAGGTGCCGCTCAAGGCAAGGGGCTGGGGCACGAGTTTCTGCGCCATGTCGAGCGAACGGCGCTCATTTTGCATGTTGTGGATTTGACCGGTGGCTTCGAAGCGCGCGATCCGGTCGAGGATTACGAAATCATCAAGCGAGAGCTCGCATTGTATGCGGCGGATTTGGCGCAGCGCCCGGTTATCGTCGTTGCAAACAAGGCAGATGTTCCAGGAACCGAAGATGCGCTTGCGCGTTTGAAGGCGCACGTGCGCGAGGAATCTGAGGAGCTCTCCGAGCGTTTGCTCGACGAGGGAATTGACGACCGAGACCCTATTCCGTTTTTTGCCGTAAGCGCTGTGACGCGCGCGGGGCTCGATTCCCTTATTGCTGCAGTCGCAACGCGTGTGGCGGCTCTTCGCGAACAGGCCGCAGAGGAATATGTGCCCGAATACAACCAGGTGTGGGAGCATAAGCGTCTCGAGCGCGACCGCAGGATCGAGGTCGAACGCGAAGAGGCTCATGCATGGCGCGTGCGCGGCAAAGGCGTTGAGCGCATGGTCATCCAGACCGAGTGGGAAAACGAGGAAGCCGTCGCTTTTTTGCAGCGACGTCTGGAGCGTGCCGGCGTGGAGCGTGAGCTTGCGTCGAGTGGCGCCAAGCCCGGTGACGAAATTCGCATCATGGACATTGCGTTCGAATACGAACCCTATGATTGGGGCGACGAGGAATTCGACAGCATCATCGACCGCGAGGAGCAGCAATGAAACGCGTGGTAATCAAGATCGGCTCTTCGACGCTTGTCAAGGACGGAAAGGTCGACGCAGTGTTTGTGGGACACCTTGCAAGCGAATGTGCCGAGCTCATGCAGAGCGAAGGCATTCAGCCCATCATCGTGACCTCCGGTTCCATTGCGCTTGGCCTCGAAGTACTCGGGCTTGGAGGGGGACCGCGCCCGAGCGATATGCCCACCTTGCAGGCCGCTGCTTCCATTGGACAGGTGGGGCTTATTCGTCAGTACACGGACACGTTCGCCTGCTTTGGCGTGACGGTGGGCCAGATTCTCATGACGCGCGCAACGACGGGCGAGCGGGGCTCGTATCTGCACGCTCGCGATACGATCGAACGCCTGCTCGAACTCGGCGTCGTGCCCATCATCAACGAAAACGACACGGTGGCAGTCGATGAGATACGCTTTGGCGATAACGATTCTCTGGCAGCCATGGTTGCGACATCCATCCACGCGGACCTTGTTGTCTTGCTGAGCGATATCGATGGGCTCTACACGGCAGACCCTCGGAAAAACGAGGATGCAGAATTGCTGAATACTGTTAGCAAGGTGAGCGAGGAAATCGAGGCATCTGCAGGCGGCGTTGGCAGTAGGAGCGGATCTGGTGGCATGCTCACCAAGATCGCCGCGGCCCGTGTGCTCATGGCGGCGGGTATTCCCATGGTCATATGCGAAGGCCATCGTAAGCATGCGGTAAGCGACGCCGTGCATGGCGAGCAGGTGGGAACGACGTTTTTTGATGCGACGACAAATGGCATGGCGGCGCGCAAGTCGTGGATTGCCCTGGGCGGCAAGGTAAAGGGGCGCATAACCTGCGACGATGGGGCGTGCACGGCACTGCTCGAACGCGGAAGCTCGCTTCTACCCGTTGGCATCAAGGATTGCGAGGGGACGTTTGCAGCTGGCGACCCAGTCGATTTGGTCGACCCTCAGGGGCGCCTGATTGGGCGTGGCCTTGCAGGATACTCGTTTGAAGAACTTGCCACGACGATGGGAAAACATGGCGGACGCACGTTCATCCACCGCGATGAACTCGTGATTTTCTAAGAACAAGCTTCCCGTCTGCCGAACGAATTACCATCTCAGCGGCCTACCCAGTTATACTGAACGTGTCATGTTTTACGTCAGGAAGGACGTGCTTTAACAATGTCTATCAAAATCGGTATCAATGGCTTTGGTCGCATCGGTCGGTTGGTGTTCCGAATCGCCGAGCAGGATCCGGATGTCGAGGTTGTTGCCATAAACAATCCCAGCGATCTTGATTGTGCCGCATATCTTGTGAAATACGATTCCTGCCAGGGACGCGTTTTTGACGAATGCTATGCCGAAGACGGCGCGATTATCGCCGATGGCCATCGTGTAAAGGCATTCCAAACGCGCGACACCGCTGAGCTCGATTGGGGCTCGGTCGGCGCGGATGTCGTCATCGAATCCACCGGACGCATCAAGGATGGCCCCAGCGCTCAGCAGCATATCGACCAGGGCGCCAAGAAGGTCGTCATCACCGCCCCGGGTACGAACGTCGATGCCACCATCGTCATGGGCGTGAACCAGGACATCTACGACAAAGACACGATGAACGTCGTTTCCAATGCGTCGTGCACCACCAACTGCCTGGCGCCGTTTGCAAAGGTGCTTAACGACAAGTTCGGCATCAAGCGCGGTCTCATGAACACGATTCACGCGTATACGAACGACCAGAAGGTGCTCGATGTGCATCATAAGGATTTCCGCCGTTCGCGCGCTGCGGCACTCTCGATGATCCCAACTTCCACGGGTGCTGCAAAAGCCGTCGGGCTCGTCCTTCCCGATCTCAACGGCAAGCTCGATGGCTTTGCCACGCGAGTCCCCACACCGACCGGCTCGATGGTCGACCTCACTGCCGAGCTCAACACTTCGGTTACTGCCGAAGAAATCAACGCTGCTATGAAAGAGGCAGCAGAAGGTCCCCTGAAGGGTATTCTCGAGTACTGCGTCGACCCGATTGTGAGCTGCGACATCATCGGCAATCGCCATTCATCGATTTTCGATAGCAAGCTGACGAGGGTGCTGACAGGCGAGGGCGACTTTGTGAAGTGCATCTCTTGGTACGACAACGAGATGGGCTATTCGCAGCGCGTTATCGACCTTGCAAAGTTCATGATGGCGTAACGCTAGCTCTATATTGCATGATGCGGGCGCGTTCCTTTCGGGACGCGCCCTTTTTGCAACACACAACGCGCCCGCATGGCATCCCCGCTCATGCGCTCGCTACCCGCTCGTCGGCTCGGGCGCGGCAGCTGCGGGGCAAACGCTCCGCGTTTGCTAGTCCTCGCTCCCGCCGCGCCCTCGCTCCTCGCAGCTCGCGAAATCGCGGCGATGCCATGCGGGCCCGCCGCCTCTAGCCATCGCAGTTGATGATTTTTCCTGCTTTCCCTAAGATTGGGCGCATTATGCAAGGGAAACTTTCCATAGTTCCAACGCCGCTCGGAAACTTGGGCGATATGACCACGCGTGCTCTTGAAGTTTTGCGAGCGGCCGATGCCGTGTGCGCGGAAGACACGCGCGTGACTGGCAAGCTACTCGCACACTTCGGTATCGAAGCCCAGCTAGAGCGTTGCGATGAAAACGTGATCGCAAAACGGAGCGAAAACCTCGTGCAACGTATGAAAGCGGGGGAGCGTATTGCGTTTTGCTCGGATGCGGGTATGCCGGGCATTAGCGATCCAGGGCTTGTGCTTGTTGACTGCGCGCGCGATGCAGGTGTACCCGTTGAGGTTTTGCCAGGGCCCGCAGCTGTAACGACTGCCTTAGTTGCAGCGGGCTTTCCTGGTACGGCGTTTTATTTTGGCGGGTTCTTCCCGCGTAAAGACAAGGAGCGTCGAGAAATTCTCACCTCCCTCGCCTCGCTTGATGCCGCGCTCGTTTTCTATGAATCACCGCATCGTGTTGCGGGGGCAATGGCGGTAATCGCGCAAGAATATGAGAAACGCAAAGTCGCGCTGTGCCGTGAGCTCACAAAGCTGCATGAAGAGGTGCTCCGCCTGCCGGCAGACGAGCTTGCGGACAATCTTGAAGCGCGGGATTCCATAAAGGGCGAAATCGTCATTGTCATCGCTCCGCCCGATGGGCAACCTCGCGCTATCGATCTAAACGATTCTGCATTGCATGATCGTATTCGCGAAGAGCTCGCGTCGGGAAAACCCAAATCTGCACTTGCAAAAGAGCTTGCGCATGAGTTCGGTGTCTCAAAAAACGAATTTTACGATCTTATCCACCGTCTGAATTCGTAATAAAGTCCTGTTCAAAATTATTCTCAGAAAAGTATAGACAAATTATTCGCGATAGAGTATATTGTCTGCGTTGCACCTCTTGGAACTCGATTCCTCGGGAAGAACTTGCGGATCGCCCCTCTGCAAGGCCTCCTTTCCTTCCTCCCCCCAAGAGGCAAATCTCTCTCTGCGTCGAAAGGCCCCTTCGGTGAAAACCGAGGGGCCTTTCGCATTGGGCAGGGATGTTAAATGAATATATAGAGGGCCCTGGTACTGGGATGAGGTATCAGGGCCCTGGGAAAAGGGTCTTCAAGCAGGCTGGGGAAGTTTGGGGAGAGGAGATAGCCCGCCTAAAGAGCCACACTGCACAATAGCGTTAATGCCTGAAAAAAAGCTGAAAGACCCTTGCGCCTGATTCCTAAAGGCCAAAAATGCGGAATAAAGGGTGCTCCGGCGCGCCCGCCTCGCAACCAGAACCGGCAAAGCTGGGGCCGATATGTGAAGCGTCATGCAAAAGCACATCCTCAGAAAAGGCTGAATTCGATAATCGTCAGGTTGAGAGCAGCTTGAGTGATATGTCCTGACCTCGAATTTAGCGTGCGGATGAGTTGGAGGACGCAGTAATTTGTTATTGGTATAATCAATCGCTATCGTTAATGCTAGGTAAGGAAAGACACCAATGTCAAAGCAGCCATTTTATATTTCTACTCCCATTTACTATGTGAACGGCGAGCCACACATCGGCACTGCGTACACGACCATTGCCGCCGACACCATCGCGCGTTTCGCCCGTATGGATGGCCGCAACGTTATGTTCCTCACGGGTCTCGACGAGCATGGCGAGAAAGTCGCCCAAGCTGCCGAAGAGCACGGGATGACTCCGCAGGAATGGTGCGATAGCCAGGTCGTGCAGTTCACGGACCTCTGGAAAGAGCTCAATATCTCCAACAATGACTTTATTCGTACAACGCAAGAGCGCCATATGGTGGGTGTTGCCCAATTCATGCAGAAGCTCTATGACAACGGCTATCTCTACAAGGGAACATACGACGGTTTCTATTGCACGCCGTGCGAGACGCAGTACACGCAAGGCGAGCTCGTTGATGGAAAATGTCCTAGCTGTGGACGCGATGTGCATACCGTGCACGAGGAGAACTGGTTCTTCAAGCTCTCCGAATTTGGCGATAAGCTGCTTGCGTTTTATGACGAGCACCCGAACTTCATCCGTCCGCAGATTCGCGAAAACGAGGTACGGGCATTTATCGAAAGCGGCATGCACGACCTTTCTGTGAGCCGTACCGCGTTTGACTGGGGCGTTCCGCTCCCCTTTGACCCGGAGCATGTGACCTATGTGTGGGTCGATGCGCTCATCAACTACATCACCGCGCTTGGTTACGGCAGCGATGACATGAGCAAGTTCGAGACCTGGTGGCCAGCCAACTTCCATTTTGTCGGCAAGGACATCATTCGCTTCCACTGCGTCATCTGGCCCGCGATGCTCATGGCAGCTGGCATGGAATGCCCTGAGCACGTGTTTGCGCACGGTTTTCTCATGGCGGCCGATGGCTCGAAGATGAGCAAGTCGAAGGGCAATGCGCTGTATCCGCACGAGCTTATCGAGCGCTATGGCGTGGATGCGTATCGCTATTACTTCTTGAGTGACGTGACCTTTGGGTCGGACGGAAATATCGGCCATGATCGCATCACGCAGGTCTACAACGCAGATCTGGCGAATACCTATGGCAATCTGTTCAGCCGTGTGAGCAACATGACCATCAAGTACTTCGACGGCAAGGTGCCGGAGCTTCCCGCGGAATGCACAGATATGCCCAATCCGCTGAAAGAGATCGCCGATGGCTTGTACGATACGTTTAGCGCGTGCATGGACAACGTCGATTACGGTGGCGCGTGTTCCGCTGTCATGGAGCTTTTGCATCGCGCGAATCTCTATGTCGAGGAAAGCGCTCCTTGGAATCTTGCGAAGAACGAGGATACGCAAGGCGAGCTCGCGTTTGTGCTCTACAACGCGCTCGAAACATGCAGAATTGCCGCGCTGCTGCTGAGCGCGTTTATGCCTGCGACTTCAGCGGAGCTGTGGAGCAGGCTGAGCCTGGGCGACCCATGCGCGGTCGAAAACGCCCGCGAGCTTAGCGCGTGGGGCGGCCTGCCCGCCGGCAATACGGTGACCAAGGGCGATGCGCTCTTCCCGCGTCTCGCAAAGTAATGGGTTACGCCGATTTCAAACAATTCGAAGAGGCCGATTTCGCATTTCGCAATTCGAAAGGCAAGGTCAAGCAGCCGCCCGAACTGCCGGAACACGCACGCGTCGCCGACACGCATTGCCATCTGAACATGCTCGACAATCCCGGGCTTGCTCTGGCACGTTCGGCGGCGCACGGCGTTTCGTTCATTTGCAGCATGACCGATCCAGCCGAGGTCTTTGCCCATGCGGGCGACGATTCCGCGCGACTCGGAGCCGGGCAATCGTACGACGCGATTGAGGCGTGGCTGCATAA
This sequence comes from uncultured Coriobacteriaceae bacterium, assembly GCA_902783925.1. Taxonomy (GTDB): domain Bacteria; phylum Actinomycetota; class Coriobacteriia; order Coriobacteriales; family QAMH01; genus QAMH01. The sequence goes on along the minus strand of CACZSV010000121.1, from coordinate 2,273 downwards.
TGCGCGCGCTTATCTCGACGCATGGGGCATGCAAGACCACGCGCTCCCCGAGCTTGTCTGCGCCTGTGGTGTGCATCCGCATAACGCCAAGTTCTGGGACCAGGCAAAAGACGAGCTATACGCTCTGCTTGCGCGCCCCAAAACGTGCTGTCTTGGAGAAATTGGGCTCGACTACCATTATGACTTCAGTCCGCGCGAAACACAGCGCGATGTGTTCGCGCGCCAACTCGAGATAGCCCAGGAGCGTGGGCTTTCTGTGAGTCTGCATCTGCGGGAGGCGCATGCGGACGCGCTCGATATCCTGCATCGCGAAGGTATCCCTCAGGCCGGGTGCATCGTGCACTGCTTTAATCTGGGCGCACAAGACGTGCTGCCGTTTGTGGAACTTGGCTGCCATATTGCGCTTGGGGGTCCGCTCACGTTCAAGAAGAGCTGGTATACCCGGTCGGCGCTTGCGAATGTGCCGGTTGACAAGCTGCTTACAGAGACCGATGCGCCCTATATGGCGCCCGAGCCTTTGCGTGGGACAGTTTGCGGGCCGGATCAGACGGTATATACGATGCGTATGCTGCTCGACTGCTTTGGCTATTCAGGGGACGCGCGCGCAAGAGAACTCATGCAGCCACGTCAGATCGACATCGATAACGGCGTCGTTGCGCCTGTGCTCGATGACCTCGATTTCGAGGGGCTGCGTCTGGGAATGAGTGAGCAAGATTTCTGCAATCAGGTATACGCGAATGCCATCGAGTTACTTGCCGGCAAAAGCGAGGAGAGATCGCAATGACACATCCTGCTATGAAAGAAACGCGCGAAGTGCTCGTTTTAATTGGGTCTCCGCGCGAAAAGGGAAAATCGGCGCGTCTTGGCACAGCGGTGACGAAACGCCTTCGCGAACACGGCCTGAAGGTGACCTTCTTCGAGCTTTCCAAGTATCCGGTTGCCGCATGTACGGGCTGCGGCGCGTGCAATGTGAGCGGGCAGTGCTGCATCATGGGAGACTCGTGGGGCGTGCTCTCCAAACACATGGAATCTTGCGATGCGTTTCTGCTCGTCGCACCCGTGTATTTTGCTGGACCGACCGGTTGGCTCAAGGCGGCTCTCGACCGCTGCCAGATGTACTGGTCGCGCAAGTATCTTTTGAAAGAGGGCGTGCCGAGCAAGCGGCCCGCGCATCTTGCCGTCATAGGCGAAGGTGGTGACCCCTTTGGAACGGCTCCGCTCGAGACCATCTGCACATCGGCGCTCAACTGTGCGAACCTGCGCATCACTCCCGAACGGACACATCGCTTTATTGGGGTGGATATAGAGGAGACACGGGTGGACGAGCTGACGCGCGCAGTGCTTGCGAGCGTGGCGAATGGTGAAGACGCATGAGCTATTCCGCTTTGGCAAACCCACGTGCAACAAAAGAAGTCCTCGATCGCTTTGGACATTCTGCAAAACACGCGCTCGGCCAGAATTTTCTCATCGAGGACAATGTTGTTGGCAATATCCTGCGGCTTGCAGGGCTCGATAGCGATGCTGGCGAGTCTTTGCCATGCGTCATTGAGATAGGCCCGGGTATCGGCACGCTGTCGATTGCATTGCTCGAGCGGGCCAAGCTCGTTGCGGTGGAGCGCGATGCCGATTTATACGATGTCCTTGCGCATACCTGCGCGCCGTATGCCGAAAGATTCGCCCTGATAGGCGCCGATGCGCTCAAGCTGACAAATGCGCAGCTCGAAGACGCGCTTGCGTCAATCGACGCGCCGGCGCCACGTCAGCTCGTGTCGAATCTGCCGTATGCGGTTGCCGCGACGGTTGTCCTCGATTGGCTCGAGCGTTTTAACTTTCTCGATTCGATGACGGTGATGGTTCAAAGCGAGGTCGCCGACCGCATGAGCGCGCGTGTGGGAACGAAGAATTATGGTGCCTACACTGTGAAACTAAGCCTGATTGCTAAGGTGACCGATCGCTTTCAGGTTTCCCGGAACTGCTTTATGCCGGCTCCGCACGTCGAGAGCGCGGTTGTGCATATTGTGCGAGACAGTGCTGTTGGCGATGCGCATACGATCGAAGCGGCATGCCAGGTTGCGGAAGCCGCGTTTGCCCAGCGCCGCAAGAACATACGCAACTCCATGCAAAGCCGATTTTCACGCGAACTTGTAGATGAGCTGCTGAATGCGTGCGATATTGCGCCAACGGTTCGCGGCGAGACCTTGGATCCGCAAACCTATCTGCGTCTGGGCAAGAAGCTTCTCGAACTCACGTAGGGGCGGGCTTCAGCCCGCACG
>CACZSV010000120.1 GCA_902783925.1 uncultured Coriobacteriaceae bacterium | reverse complement strand
AGCTCCTCGTCGGTGAGCTCGTAGCCCTCTTCCTTCGCCGCCTCGAGTATCTGCCCGGGAGCCATTTCCTTGTTGAAGTCCATGATGCCCAATCCTTTCTCTCGTCCCGGTATCGCCAACGAGCGACACTCCTTTTTCATTCTTATAATATTGTACGTACAAATAGATGTTTCATCCCATTATTCCTCATTGAACACGCTTGCAATGATTCGCCACGGTATAGTTCACGAAACTTGGGAAGCTAAGTTTGAATCGGCTGTGAAGAAGTCGGCGGCTAGGAATATTGGAGGACGAACGCGCGTCGCGACAGAGAGGAAACTCGTTTGGAACCAGAAGCGGCCGGCAACCAAGATCAGTCGATAAAGTCATATCAACCAGGCACGGGAGCGCTCATCACGCTTGTCGTGGTGGCGATGTTTAACGTCATGGGCGGTGCGGCGGTATCGCCCGCCCTACCGGCCATGGGTGAAGCGTTCCCTCACGCTTCCGAAACCGCTATCTCGCTTGTCATAACTCTGCCGCCGCTCGCGGTGGCGATATCGGGGCTGTTCATGGGGGCGCTCGCCGACCGCGTCGGCAAAGCGCGCACGCTCATCCTATCCTTAGTCGTGTTCACGGCCTGCGGCCTTTCCGGGTTGTTCCTACCAACGCTCGAGTCCCTGCTCGTAGTGCGCTTTATCATGGGCGTCGCAATCGCGGGCATCGCCGCGGCTTCCGCGGCGCTTGCCGCCGAGTACTACGACGAAGAGAGACGCGCGAAGGTGTACGGCTGGCAGAGCGCCGCGTCGGGCGTGAGCGTGCTCGTGCTGGAGACCGGAGGCGGGTTCCTCGCCCTGCTAGGATGGCGGGCTCCGTTTTGGGTTTACCTCGCGGGACTTGTCGGGCTCGTCCTGGCCCTCCTCTTTGTCAGAGAGCCAAGCCGTATCCATGCGTCACAGGTCCATGGCGCCAAGTTGGCAAACGTAACCGGAGCTGCAGCAACTGCCCTCGCCGTCTCGCTCATCGTGGCTTTCGCCTCGCAGACGATCTCGTACCTCGTGCCCTCGAAGATGCCCTATCTCATCACGGCTTTCGGCGAGAGCTCAGCGGTAACGGGTTTATTTCTGGGAGGATTCGGGTTGGCCAACATTGCCGGCTCGCTCGCAAGCGCGCCGCTCCAAGCGCGAATCGATCGGTCGACACTCGTTTCCGGGTGCTTCGCGTTGCTCGCGGCGGGCTGCGCCTTCATGGCGGCCGCGTTCGGCATGTGGGCCATTCTTGCGGGCGCGGTGCTCATCGGTATCGGCACAGGCTGCGTGACGCCCGTGCTCATGAACTGGGTGGCCTCGACGTCGACGCCCAACAACTCGGGCAAGCGCATGGGCGTGCTCGCCACGGCCTGCAACCTGGGGCAATTCTCTTGCACGCTGCTGTCCGGCGGCATACTGGCGCTCGGTGGCGCCCATTCCACCGTGTTCGCCGTAGCGGGGGCCATCGCGCTCGCCGGTGCGGTGGCGGTCGCCCTCACTCGCCGCTTTGTGGACGACGTACGCTAGAGGGACGCGTCGTTGAAGATCGGCAAGAAGCGGTAACAGCGTCGAGTACGCAATGAGATACGCTTTTCGATATGACGCTCCAGAACGCCTTGGCTTTATGGATTGCAATGAGCCCTGCCTCTTTACCCTTAGCAAACGCAACTCATCATGCGTTGCCCGCGGCGATTTCTTTGGCCCACGCGAAGGATTCGCGTACGATGTTGTTGAGCGGAAAGCGCTCGTAGCTCCTCACCGCGACTCCCGACGCATGTGCAAATCCCGCCTTGCGCGCGAGGGCAAGGGAGCGTGCGACGTGATAGTCGCTGGTCACGATTCCAACGGTATCCCGCTCTGAGTCAACGAGCTTGGCAGCATTGCGCAGATTCTGGGCGGTGCTGTGCGATTGGTCTTCGAGCAAAATGCGCTCGCCGTCAATCCCCCGCTCCATAAGGCAATCGCGGCCAGCCTGCGCCTCGGGCACCGATTCGTTTACCCCTTGCGCTCCGCAGATAATGCAACTCGTGCGGGGGTTTGCGCAAAGATAATCATATGCGGCATTGAGCCTGCGCGCGAACGTGCGTCCGGGTCTGCCGTCGAGCACCTGCGCACCGAGAACGGCGACGTAGTCGAGACCTTCGTCGGCTTCATCTCTATAGTGCCGAGCAATGGCTATGCAGAAGATGGTCTCGAAGACTGCAAACAGCAGCAATGCCAATCCAGGCGCCCAGCGAAGCACGTCGGGGACTCGATCCCACAGCCCCGCAGCCATGAGAACGGACGGTGCGATGAGCACGACGGCAAGGGCAAACCAGAAGAAATGAAAACGCATCTTCGTCTCGCTTAAGACGAACTTCAGCCCGTACGCCGCACATGCAACGCCGGCAACAGCAAGTGCTATGGCAACACCTATGTTCAAAACAATCTCGTCATCCTGCTATTCCTTGTAAAACCTTTGACATCATATCGGAAAGAATCGCGAGCGGGTCGGCAGGATGACTCACCGCCAGCTCGCCATCCTGCCGGCTCATCCTGCAAGATGTACAATAGCCGAAGGGTAAATCCGACCAAGGAGCTTTGCGATGGATTTCGACGACCAAACACCTGAACAGCATAGAATACCGCGCACAGCTGCCGAGGCGGGTTGGCACGTTTCGCGCTACAACGTTGCAGCTGCCATTCCAGGAACTGCGATGACCGCCATATACAATACGTATAGGCGGACCTGCGGTGAGTACACGCCCATCGAGCTCTTCATCATGAGCGTGCTCGACGAGATTTCCGAGGATCATCCGCTCATCGAACGCCTGGCAAGGCGCGGCGTCATCGCGAATTACGATGAACGCGAGGCATTCGAAATGAAGCGCAGACTCGAGTCCACCACCGCCCCAGACGACACCGTCTCGATTACCATCTGCCCGACGCTCGCCTGTAACTTCGAATGCCCGTACTGCTTCGCAACGCGGGGCCGCAGCAAGATGTCGCCCGAAATACAGGATGACATCGTGGCGTTCACCGCCCGCATGATCGACGCTTCGCACGCACGCAAGCTCACCATTACCTGGTTCGGCGGCGAGCCGTTGATGGCCACCGACGTGATCGAGTCGCTTTCCCCCAGGCTCATACATGTTGCCGAAGAACGCGGATGCGAGTACAAGGCGTGGGTCTTCACGAACGGCTACCTGCTCTCCGAGCAAGTGGTCGACCTGCTGTTGCGCTGTCATGTGACAAACGTCCACATCCCGCTCGACGGTGTAGGTGCCACCAACGACGCAACCCGCCGCCTTGTCGGCGGCGGCCCCACCTACCAGCGCATCATAGAGAACCTGGGGTTGCTCAAGCCCCCAATGCGCACGCTCGTCCGCGCCAACACGCACGCGGGCAACGTGAGCGAGGTTGACAAGCTAAAACAGGCCGTCCTTGCGCGCGCCGAGGAAGCAGGAACCAATCTCAGCTTCTACGCCGCATCACTCGTGGACGTGAGCCCCGCAGACGAGCTGGACTCCCCGATGGCCGAATATGCGTACCACGGCATCGAGGTAGCGCTGCGTCCAGAGTCGCGCCACGTTCTCGTCGGTAAGGACCACTCCTGCGTCGGACAGAACCTGTGGATGGTCGCCGTTGACGACGAGGGCCGCCTCTACAAATGCGGAGGCAAGCTCTGTGGCCAGCCCAAGTTCGCCTATGGTACAGCGCACGACTGGGATCCAGCGGACCCCCTCGCGACCGCGGACAATCCCGACATGTTGTCGAGGTTCCTCAACACCGCCATGCCTTCACCCGGCGACAAGTGCTACGGATGCGTTTGGCTGCCCTTATGCGGCGGCGGATGCCCGCAGCTGCGTCTGTTCGGAAAGCCCGTGTGCCCAGCGTATCGAGACAGCCCCGATGAATTCGTGCTCGCCATGCACGCACGCAGAAAGAAGCAATAACCCAGGCGGCCTGCCTGGCTCATGCCGTCCTGAGCAATGCGAGCCCGAAGGGCGAGCAAGTCGAAGAATCTCGCTGCAGGTCGCGGTTTAACACGAGATTCCTCGGCTCCGGCGCTGAGCGCCTGCTCACGAAACGGCATGAGCGCACCTGGGCGCACAAAAGAACGTCTTGAGACTTACTCCGACTCTGCCTCCTCGTCGCGCTTCTTCTCGTTGGCGGCACGACGTGCGGAATATGCAGCCAAAGCAGCACCTGCCAGAGCCGCCACGCCAAGCAGGCCGCCTAGCGTATCACTCGTCTTCGGAAGTGTTAGCCGCGCTGGCGAGGCCGCCTCGGGCATCGCGTTATTGCCGAAGGCATCGACCTCCTTGATCGGAGCATCGTCGAGCTGCAAATTGTAGTCGTCCTCGTCGTATATTTCATCGTCGTCAAAGTCATCATTGTCGAAGAAGGTATTCTCGCCTTCCATCTGAATGACGTCATATGGCTCGCCGCCATTCTCCTCGTCGTAATCTCCCTTGTTCGAGCCGACCTCGTACTCGTAGGCGCCGCTGTCGTCGTAGCCATACGTCTCGTATATGTCGCCGTCATGCCAACCTTCTTCTGCGACACCGTCAGTCTCGTCTGGGTCGGCCTGGGCGCTCAAGTCGGACATGCCCTGCATTGCGGTATTGGAAGACACCTTCACCGGCGCCACGACAACGTCGGTCGCCTTCACGCACACGCTCTTTTTGCCCGTCCACCCCTTCGGGATGGTCAGCGACACGCGGTAGACCGACGTCTTGCCAGGAGCGAGCGCGTAGTCGTCCTCGACGTCTTTCAGCTTGCCGTTCTCGGAGGGGTTGTAGTTTGATTCCTGCAGCGTGTCCTTCGAAAACACCACCTGTTTCGAACCCTCCGATTTGCCGCCCTTCTCCATGATCTGCGCGGTGAAGCCAGAGATGAAGGTATTGCCGTCATTTCGCACCGTCAAATCAAAGACAGCCTCCGACCCGGGGAACGCGAGCGGCGTCACGGCCTCGCAGCCGATGACGTTGGCGCATTTCACGAACGGGAAGGCGGTGTAGTACAGATCGGCCGTACCATTTCCGGCGTCGAGCACATCGGTGCTGATAAATCCAATGAAATCTGAGGACACGTTCACCACAGCGAGGTTGTCCATGTCGTATTCCACCTCGGCGAACACGAACGGGTCCGAGAACTTCCCGTCTCGCATGCGGCACGCCATGATGCAATGCTGTTTTATCTCGGGCATCGGCGCTGATTCGATGTCGCTTGAGCCGTCCGACGTGGCGTATTTGTAGCCCGGCGACCCCTCGCGCACCGTCGGGTAATACAAGATGGTGCCCGACGGGTCGAGTCCGAACGAGCTGACGGCGAACTCGTCCGACCCGATTTGCTTATAGGTGGGCTGAAGGGATTCGCCCGAGAACGTGGCGCTTTGCAGTTTGCTGTCGACCGAGGCGAGGAACTGGCCTTCATGGGCCGGCCAATCGACAAGCCTGAACAGGTCCGTATTATCCTCTTCGTCGAGGTAACCCTCTGCCGAGCTCGTACCCCAGAGCTTCGCCTCCAGTACGCGGGTCCTAAGATTCTTGTATCCGCTTTCCTGCTTCTCACGATGGTAAGCCGTTATGAGAAGGCCGTAATGGTGCACGTTCTCCGCGCCACGCAACGATACGATGCTCCATCCGCTGAAATCGTTCTTGCGGAGGCGTTTCGTGCATGTGAGCTCATACACGGTCGGGTCATTCAGATTGCTCGTGAGATTGCTCAAGTCGAACATGAGGAACTTAGCGTAACTGACCTCAGAAGCTATAACATACGCCGAGGAAAAACCGATCGAAACGCGCACGCCGTCTTCGGATTTACTGCTCATGACCTTGTCCGGGCTTTGCGCAGACCTGATGAGGAACGTAAAGAACAACTCGGATTGCGTATTGTTCGCCCCAACGTTCTCTTTATTATCCGGCCGGTCCTTGACGAATTGAATATGCGGACATGAGAAGTTGTGGTACCACGTTCCCGTCTTGGCAAAGTCGAGCACATAGTTGCTCGCTTTCACGCCATGCGACGAGCATGTGATGTTGTCAAACCTTTCGTCACGGACGTCGAAGCGGATATGCTGGAACACGACGTCGCTCGCCACCTGTCCGAGGCTCGCGTTGTTGTCGCGCGTGCCGGATATGACAAAGAACTGAATGCTCTGGTAACTGCCATGCAATGACAAGACAGCCACATCGAAATCGTAGTCCCAAAGGTCGTTTCTATCGACCTTGTTGCTGTCACCGTACTCCTTGGTCGGGTCTTTCTTGATCTTCGGGTCGAAATCGAACACGCATATCGGCCCTGCAGGTTTCGTGGTCGTTTGCAGCATCTGCCCAACAATGCGCGTGCGAACCTTTCCATTCACCTTTACGGCGGCAAGACGGAACATGACGGCCCTGCCATATACCGACACAATCTTTACACGGGGGTCGCTGACCACGCCCTTGGCGATGCGTTGCCTCGCGCCGGGAACGATACCCGAGTTGGCGCCGAGGCGCGTGTGGCTTTGCACGTTTTCGATGACCTGGGGTGCGTAGTCGTGAGTGCCGTAACTTGCATATTGTGGCACAGCATCCTCGACGGCGTCTTGCGCTCTTAACACCGTATCTTCGTTTGCGTTCTGGGCCTTGAGATCTGGTGAGGATTCCGCCGTGAACATGGTATCGCCCACGTCGCCCAGAGGCACATCTTGCACCGTGTCGAACGTCGTGATGCCATACGCCAGGCCATCTTCGGTCGAGAGTCCCTCGGTGTTCACCTCGTAGCGCACCAGCGAGGCACCCGCATCATCAGATTGCCCCGTCAACGAACCGTCTTCCGAGACGCCGTCACCTTCCATCTCCGCCAGTCCGTCGCCGAGATCCATTGCCGCGGCGCCATCGAAATTTGTTGCCGCGGCGCTGGCGAACCAGTCGGTTTCGGCCTGCGCATACAGCTTGTCGGGATCCCAGTTGTCGTAGAGCTTCGGCAGATCGTAGGTCTTAAGGTTGACGGGTATCGTGAAGAACATCATCTGTATGACCACGTTTACCTTCGCGGTCAGGCCTATGATGGCATGCGGATTGGTCTCCTTGCCTCCCTTTGGCAGCGGGCCTGCGCCAACAAACACGGTAAACGCCAACATGCCCTGCAGCGAGATGGAAGCAACGCCCTTGATGCCAAGACCCGCGGAAAGGGCAGGCGCGATACGCAGCGTGAAGTTCACCCCGGTGCTCGCGAAATCGTATTCCCATGTCGACCAGCCGTTCTCGCTCGCCTTGACTAAATAAGGAATGATTATCCCGCATCCTACTCCGATGGAAGCATGCGTGTTCAAGTCGAACTGCAAGACGATGGGAACCGGGCCGGCAAAGAGCTGCTTGGCTATGGAGAACGCGATGTTTAGCATGCCGCGCAGCTCGCCCTTACAGCGAAACGCATTACTGTTGTCGCTCCACCTGCCAGCGATCGCCGCCTCGGCACTAAAGGCGACCTTCAGCGTCCGGGAATGCTCGAACGCGTCGAACGTGCTCCTGGAACTGTTCACCATAAAAGCGGCGCTTTTCATAGCGTAGCTCGCCATCTCGCTTTTTGCTTGCGTATACTGTTCGCTGAACGATTTGCGTGGCAGCGTCTTCCAAGCATTGCCATCAACCTTCCCGTCCTTCGACTTATAGCCCCATTCGGGCGTGCGAAGCGACGCACGGAAATACCCGTAGGGGTCGAAGCAAATGTCAATGGGCAGGTCGGGCTTCCACAGCTGTACTTCCTTGCCAGCGACGAGCGGCACCCAAGACGGAAAGCGAAGCGAAAGCTTCATCGCCGCATCACCGAAGGGCGCAAACGACATTTTCTTGGCAAACGGAGCCGTCAGGGCCGTCGGCGCTTCGGTGACCCGCAGTCGGATTGGCGCCGAGTAGCTTTTGCCGCCCACGGTGTAATCAATCGTGTACTGATCGTTCGGGAACAGCGCGTGGCCGTGATTTTTCAGCAGGAAGGCGCCCTGCAGAGAAACCGTTGCAATGTAGCCATTCCCTTGCTTCGTTGCAGTTGCCTTGCTGGACATCATGTTCATGCGCTGCTTGCTTGCGACCAGCGAAGCCGACACCTCGCCAGCGACCTTCGAAGCGAATACGACTTTGATTTCGTGTGTCTCGTCGTTGGCGGGTGTAACGGCGAATTCGTTGTTCGTGTACAGGATATCCCAGTCGGAAAGCGTCACGCGCTTCGGATAGGCCAGCTCGTCGCCGATTTTCTGCGTGGGCAAATCGAAGCCGGCACCGCCCTTCACGGACAGCCAACCAGTCTCGAACGAACGGTACCCGTCTTTCTCGAGCGTGATGGCAACCTGCGCGGAATATGTATCCACGCCGTTGGCGTCCTTTACGGGCGAGGCGATTTTGCTCAGGTCGGCCAGCCAGACCCCATCTTCACCGGTCGTCCCCGAGATGCTCTTCTTGTTCTCGTTGGAGGTGAGGGTAATCTTCGCACCCGCAATGGGAACGCGACTGCCGCCGGTCACATCCGCCACGGCAAAGCCCGTCTCGTTGGGCTTGGCGATGACTATCTTGGTCGCCGGCGACACCGAATCGGCGGCATATGCCTGCTCAGGTTCAAGCGTTATAGCGAACCCACCGGCTGCTGCAGGCAACATGGTTATGGCGCCGACCGTCAGCTCCACGAAGGATCGGCGCGAAAGCGCGTTGCCGCATGCTTCGGGTACCTTGCCTTCACTGCTCTCAATGTTCATCAGGTCCATGCGGTACCTCCCGTCAGGTGAGTGGCAAGATAGCTTTTTTCATTCTACCATTCATCCACATCCATCTTTGCGCCGGGCGTTGTGGGCGGAATAACATTGCCATGAGCGTCCACATGCAAAAAGCACTCGCACCACCGCGCCGGCTCCTCGCGCTGGCATGAGCGGAACTTGTTGAGCGCCAACGTCACTTCATCTTGGGGGTAGAGCGCGAGCGTGCTCCCGTAGCAGCCAGCGAGCTCGCGTTTGCGACCCACGACACAGGTGATGTCGATGAAGTGCGTCGGGCACCGAAACGGCGCTTGCATCTCATATAGATATGCCTCGCAATCAGCCCCCTGCTGGCGTATGCGCTCGAGGCAGAAGCGCGCAAGTGCCCGATGATCGGGATGCAGGCTCTCTGTCCAGGGAAGGAATGCCTTCGAGTAGCGTGCGAAGTCGATGGCGTCTGCGCATTCCGGATGCTCGGACAAATGCGCATCGGGAAAGCCGAGCCAATGGAAACTCGCCGGGCGGGCTATTTCCATCGCGCATTCAAACTCTGAGCGGCGTTGCATGGTCATCGCCTCAGGATCGACTGACGGGTCGCCCAAGCTGCCATCAGACACCACGTACACGTCGGCCTGGCCGGGATGAATCAGCAACACGCCACCTGCGCCGAGGCTTTCGTCGTCTGGATGCGGCGCCACCACAACGATGCGCTCGCCCTCTTCGATTTTGAGCAAATCCAGAATCATAATGATGATTCTTTCTCCTTCTTTGGTGAGTCGACATGACGCTCTTCTTCGATAAGCGCCAGAGCAGCAAAGGCATCGTTCGGCGGATAGTCATCGGAGCACGTGCTGCATACGAGCAACCGCGCGTCAGCAGCAGGCCGCATGCCGGCGGGGACGATGTTTTCGGACATGACGCGCGCGAGCCACGCCTCGAAATCCGCATCATCATCAAAGCGCACGCGCTCAAGCCACGGGTCGTTTGCCTGGTAGTTCACGCCAGCGAACCAACGTGCAATGTAGCGCGTGCCCTCGTGTATGAACTCCACGAGCGGATGCGCGGCAAGATAGTCAGGGTCTTCCAGACTCACGATAGCCTTGAACATCGACCAGTCTTTCATGTGATGGGCATACAAAACAGTCATGCGCGCGCCCATCTTCCCTCCGTGATGAAATGCCAGGACCACTTGCCCGTGCACCGATTCCTCGTCGCTGAAGTTATGCGTGAGGCCATAGCTTTGGTCGAAGCGCTGCATGACCACGGGGTAGTTGATGGGACTTCCGTCCATATGTATCCAACCCACGCAATCGGAGTTCACAGACTTCAGCTCTTCCAAGTCAATGAAGGGCCACACTTGATGGTGGCCCTCCATCTTGCTGCCGAATATTGAGCGGTAGATGTAAGCAGGGTCGTATGGGTCATCGAACCCGAAGCGCTCGAGATCGGCCCGCGTCAGCTCATCGTAGGCCATTGCCAACTAGTCGAGCTCGCCGCCGTCGACGATACCGTTCACGAAATCGGAGTTGGCATGCGCAGGATCAATGCTCACGCGCGCATCTCCATGACCTTGATAGTTATCGCAGCTACTTTGATGGAAATCCGCCCAAGCGCCGCCTGCCACAGCTTCCAGGTCTTGATCGGAAAGCTTGTAGCCTTGTTCCTTGGCCAGCTCGATCAGCTCCTCGGGGCTCGTGCATGCCTTCGCCTTCTCGCGCAGTTCGGGGCTGATGTCCATATCTTTGAAGTCCATGGCATTCCTCTCTACTTTTGGGCGTCGCACTGTATCTATATATGATAGTCGTTTTCCAGCAGATTCAGCTCAACAAAGCTCTTGACGTTCCAGAATGTCACGACTTTCTGAAATGTATCTTGCCACAGGCCGATGGTCCAAAATGAAACCCACGCCCCCGAACGTGACCGATTCTTCATTTCTGTCGAATCCGACACTGAGGTTCATTGTGCCGATGAAAACATAATGTAAAGGGATACAAAAAAGGCGTGACGAACTGGAACTTGTCGACGCTGTTGATTTCCGTCGTCATGCTTGTTGTAAGCCGTTTAAAACTCTGGGATATGCGCAATTAAACGTTCCAGGACGTAGCACCTTCATGAAATAAGTGGCAGGGTATTAGAACGGTTTCTGAATCACCAGCGACCCGCCTGAGTCTGGAATCGGTACCCGGACAAAGCGGCCGAGCTTCTTTTCGGCATCTGCCACTGCGTCGTGGATGCCCTCCAGAAAGACGGTATTGTAGTCGTGGATCATCAGGTACCCCCCGTTCGCGAGGCGCGGCCAGAAGAACTCGAGCCCCTCGAGTGTGGTCTTGTACAGGTCCACATCCAGCAAGACGAACGCGAAAACCACATCGGAATCGCTCGCTATGGCAGTATCGGGGAAATGCCCCTGCCTGATGACGGCGTTTTCCTTGTGGAAAAGCCGACGCAAGACCAATTGCCTGCATACGTCCGACTCGGGATGATTCGATCTCCACCGATTGGAGAATTCGAGCGGAAGCCCGAACTTCTTGTTCTCCTCTTCAATGGCCGCATGTTCGAACCCATCGAAGGTGTCGTAGAGATACAGCTTCGATTCGGGAAACACACGATTAAGCACCGCGCTGGTATAGCCGAACTCGACGCCGACTTCGGCTATGGCTCCGTTCACGCCCGCCCTCTTCAACTCCTCAGCCAATAGCTCGATTTCCCTGTACCGTACGTAATCTATAAGATGGGCGTAGCACGCAGCGTTGGTTTCGGTTTTGTTGTCGTACAGCATCCTACGCGTTGCGACGAGCTTGCTTTCGTGAAGAATATTGCCAATCAAGCGATCGGAAATGTCCCTTTCGAGTTCCTCGAGCGGATCGTTCTCGACGCCGTGCGCTTCGCACCATTCCTCCAGAACCCAGCCGCGATCGCGCATCTCAAGCGCAACTTCACGCCCCACATAGCGCAGATGCCACGGCTCAGCAGGAATTCCGGTGGCATCCTCGCGACCTTCCGGGTAGCGCACGACGAATCCGTATTCCCAGCAATTCTCGGTGAGCCAGCGTGCATGGACTTCGTCAAGGGATAATCCCCGTCCAAACAATGCAATGTCCATGGCGAGGCCCGTCTGATGCTCGCTACATCCTGGCCGAGCCACGGCACCAAAAGGGTTCTCCAAGAACAACCCTGCTTGGTAATCGCTCGAGCGATAGGCGCTCAACAGCAAATAATCGTCCAGGCCTTCGCTTTCGGCTTGTTCGAACAGCGCGTTAGCCGCTTCTGCTGCACAGGCGGCAAGCTTTGTTTGACGCGGAAACAAGTGAAAGTGACGCGGTTGCATCTTCCACAAGTCCACGAGATCGTCTGGTTCCCACTCGAGGGGCAGCGGATTCGCGGCATTGACGAGCAACGTCTTGCTGGAAAGTGATACTTGCTCCATCTTGAGCTCCTTGTGCTTCATGCAGTATTCCTTGCTCGTCAGTCAAGCTCGCTGATGCGAAGTATGCCGTCGGCGAAATCCATGATGCGTCCCCTACTCCTGACATGTTATGCAGTACATTCATTTTATACGCTTTCGAGTTAATTCCATTTCGCAAAAGGGCGTGTTCCAGAATGTCATGCCCATAAAAGGCAGAATGGGTGGCTGGTCGTTCCTGAAACTCATTTTCATGCGAAAATGAGCGGCAGGAACGTTTAGTGACTAGTTCACCTTCGCGAGGATTGGAACAACGTGCGGGAAACGAGCAGCATATCGCTTGGATTCGTGGGCGATGTTTGCCTGGCCGATAATTACACGCCCGTCGAATCGCTTGCCGAGATCGGCTCGACTGACGTTGCCGACGGCGTGGATAAGCGTTTCATCGACCTCATGCACGGCATGGACCTCATGTGGGCCAACAACGAGTTCTGCTACAGCGATCGAGGAGAGTCCCTGCCCGAAAAGCTGTTCACGTTCCGCGCCAAGACCACTAACGTGAAATACATGTGCGACCTGGGCGTCGACATCGTTGGATTGGCGAACAACCATGTTTTTGATTATGGCGAGCAAGCGTTTATTGACACGCTTGAGACGCTCGAAGGTTCTGGAATCCGCTACGTTGGCGCTGGGCGTGACATAGTCGCAGCACAGGCTCCCGTCTTCTTGCAAGCGCGCGAACTCGTCATAGCCTATGTTGCGGCGTCGCGCGCGGAGAGAATACAGATGACGCCAGAAGCAACTCACGCTACTCCGGGAATTCTGCTGTGCTACGACAACAGCCGATTCGTAGCATCAATTCGCGAAGCTGCCGCGCATGCCGATTTTGTTATCGCCCTTCCCCACTGGGGCATCGAAGGCTCGACCGACCTGGAGGACGTGCAGGTGGAAGGCGCACATGCCTACATCGACGCAGGGGCCGATGCCGTCTTCGGCACGCACGCGCACTGCCTGCAGGGCATCGAGTATTACAGAGGGAAACCGATCGTCTACAGTTTGGGAAATTTCTGGTTCGATGGCTTCAAACGCCTCACTGTCGTCGCAGAGCTTCAATTGCCCGCCATTGCAGGTCGAAGCGGGCATGGCGGCATCGACGCGGGCGATGTTCGCCTCGTGCTACATCCTGGATGGCAGCAGATGGCCTTCACACGATGGATCGATGAGCCCGACGTCCGTGCAGGTGCCTTCCGCTATATCGAGAGCATTTCCGTCAACGTCTCCATTGACGAACAAGGCATTGTCCACGGATGAGTTTTAGCAGCGTCGTGCCACTCATTATGGATAGCATCGAGCGCGACGGCGAGGTCGCGCAAGGCGGAGCAGTCGCCATAGGGGTACATGGTCGACATGATGGCTACGAGATAGTGCCTGCCATCGCGGTCGACGACGATTGAGGCGTCATCATACGTATTCGGCCGGCAATCGCTTTTTGGCACGAAGCCCGGTTTGGAATACACGGTCGCGATATCCCCAACGGCCTCGCGCACGAACGAGCAATCCGAATGGTCAAACGCAGCTTTCCAGGCATCGACAAGTGCGCCGTTGGAATCCGTGTACTCGAGCATGTGCGTCCACGCAAGCGCCAGTTCACGCGGCGTACAGTAATCCCACGAGCTGATATAGCGTACGCCGACCTGCGCCAGCCATTCCTGAAAGCCTTCCTCGCTTCCGTAGTTCGACCGTAAAACCGTGTAGGACTTGTTCCTTGACTGCGCAATACACCATTCAACATAGACGGCAAGATACCTGTCCCATTCGACAATCCCCTTCTCGAATTGCTCTTGGAACAGATACGTCACCCACAGTGCCTTCACGGTGCTCGCGCCGAAAAACTCTCTATCGGCGTTCAGCGACAATGTCATGCCTGAAGCCTTGTCGAACATGACGAAGCCGACGTCTGCCCCCTGTCTCCTGATGTCCTCAACCGCAGATAGAAGCTGGTTTTGACACGCTTCACTGACCGCGTAGGCACAAAGAGCCTCCAAAAGCGCCGCATCTTCACCACTCGAAGCGCTTCGAATGGTCTGGCAATATGCAAGCAGTTTTTGGCTCGTCAAGCTCTTCACCTGCTTTCGCGCTTAACGCGTAAGGGAATGCGCATTTTGACTCATTCTACGCAGTCGCAACTTCGTTGACGAAATCTCGCTGCGTGACGAAGAGCCGTGCGATGAGCTCCCCAAAGTCGGGCGGAAGGGCATCGGTGGACGAGTACAGCTCCACGATGTGATACTCAAAGCCTTCCAATGCAGAAGGGTCGTACCAACTCCAGTCCCATGACCGCTCGAGATTCGAAAAGTACTGAGCGCAGCACAATGCCGTCAAGTCGGGGTTGCCGCAAAGAATATCAAACGGAACCTCAACCGAGAATAACCCGAACGCGTGATCATAGTCGAAAGGCGGAGCCCCACGACGCGTGCCCGTCTCCAGGTTGAGGATGACCCCGTAATTTCCCGAATGAAGATCATTGAGAAGCGCAAGGACCTTGAAGGCGAATAGCTTGGCAACTTGCGCGGAAACGTCTGCCACACCAGCATGCGACAAGATGTCGGCGTAGCGCTGCGGTGTGACCGGCTTCTTGAACTCGGAGGCCTCATTCAAGTCAAAACCGCCCATCGAATACAGCCGAAACCCCTGTGCAAGCTCTTCGTCGGGTCCAATCATCAATGAACTCGAGGAAAATCGCCTTCCTGAACGCTGCACGATGCTCAAAGGCTGGTAGGCATCTTGTCCATATAACGCACAGCAGAGGTCCGCGGCGAGAAGTTCACTTTCAAGATCCGAACCATCTTCGAAAGTCGGCTCTTTAAGCAGGCAAATGCCATCGCTTGTTCGCTCCCACGCTTTGCGCAAACGACCTTTCGTCGTGAGATCGGGAACATCGGGCGAACAGGATGCAAGGATTGCATGATCGCGCGCCAAAACCGATCGGTAGAAGGCGTCGTCCCATTCGTTTTCGAGGAAGTTGATATCTTCCCAGCGCTCGGTCGCGCCCGGCGCACGGTACCAGAGCTTATCAGTGAGGGACAGCCCATGCCCCATGAACGCAAGCTCAGTGTTCGTTCGCGCACCAAACGCCCCCATGATATCGGCGGCATCATCACGCCTTGCGGAAATGCGACGCTCGCTTATTACCCCCGATACAGAAGCTGCAAGGTCTGGTCCGGCTAGCCCCAGAGAGGAAAGCAGTGCATCGTCCGTGCCGGGCGCATCGAGGATGTCGACCTTGCCGGTCGCAAAATCGATATCGAAATCAAGCAACTCTCGATTCCTATGCATAAGCGTGCGTTTCACGGCGCACCTCCTTGAGAATGAGTGGGAAAATGTGCTTCAGGAACGCCTTGTCACTCACTCCATAGCCGGGCGCCCAGGCGTTGCCTGGGCGCCCGGGTCCATTATATTCTGCCCTTCGCCTTACGGACGAGACCAAGACGGGCAACGATCGTTGTCGCATTGCGCTGAGCAGGTCCAGAAGTTGCCGCCTGAAACCGCCGCCATCTCCTCGTCAGAGAGCTTGTAGCCCTCCCTCTTTGCGAGCGCCAAGAACTCTTCGGGCGTCTCGCACGCCATTGCCTTTTCGCGCAGCTCCGGGCTGATGTCCATCTTCTTGATATCCATCGGTTCTCCTTCCTTTCTCTCATCCTTTGCCATCATACAATGAGTGTCAGGCCGTTCCTGCCACTCATCTTGGCTCTAGTTCGTGCGGCCTTCAGCCATGCGGGCATAAAGTGCCAGCGCGTATTCCTCCGGGCTGTCCTTGAAGGGCACGCAGTCGCGCTCCGTCGACAGGCGCCTGTGGGGGCAGCCGCCCACGCACATGGGCAGCCACATGCACTCGCGACACTCCTCGTCGGGCACGGGGCAGGCGGTGTTCAGGTACATCGTCAGATTGTCGGAGCTGTTTGCGGTTAAAAGCGGATTCGTCGGATCCCAGTCATGCGCAGTGGCAAAAGCAAATTGCGGTTTATCGACGGCTCCGCGACACTTATATAGGTCGCCACACGCGTCGACGGCAATGCTCCAGATGGTATGGGCCATGCAGAAGCTGCCGCGTCCCGCCCTGAAGCGGCCCGCCTCCTGCTTGGCGCTCACCTCAGACTCGTCGCCACCGCAAAGCAGGTCCACCTGCCTTCCACGCTCGTCGGCGGTAGGGCTGCCCGTCACGGGCGTGTGATAGCAGTACAAATCGTTGCCGGATTCCCGGGATAGCTGCTTAACGAAGTCATCGAGCGCGTCCACCTCGTCGCAGTTGCCAGCGTAGACATTGTGGCGGACGTCCACCTTGAAGGGGATCTTCGCCTCGCGCAGATTACCCACGATGCGCTCGAACGTGGGGCCTCCACCGCGGAGGTGCCGCGTGGCATCGTGGGTGGCACCGAGCCCGTCGATGGTCACCTGAACGAGGTCGACTTTGCACCGCGCCAGCATGCTCACGTTCTCTTGCGTGAGATAATAACCGTTCGATATGACCATCGCGGTGTAGTTACCGCCGCGCGCCTCGACGAGCGCCATGAGCCGCTCCGAAAGCGATTCGATAACATCGGGGTACAGTAGCGGCTCGCCGCCGAACCACGTGATATCGAGGTCCTTGACCTCGGCCGCATCCATCATGCGCTCGGCAAGTGAAATCACATCATCTTGCACCTCAGACGTCATCTTTCCCGCGAGATGGTCTTGAAAACAGTACGGGCAGTCGAAATTACACCCCAGTGTCGGGCAGATGCTCAGTCCTATGGCATGGGGAAACGCGCATGCAGCCCTGCCCATCGCCTCGAGGGCAGCCCGTTCGTCGAAGTTGACGATGACACCGCGACGGGCGAACCGATCGATAAGGGGATGGTTCTCGTCAAGCATCTCGACCACCGAGAGCAGGTCCATCTCCAGTGGCGTGAATTCAGAGCACATGCCCTTGAACAAGTTTGCAACCGCCACCATATCGGAATCGGGAATATCGGCATACAGGTTGTATCGCGAGACGCGCCAGCCAGCCTCGCCCGCCGTGCGGCCAAGCTTAGTCTGAGTGCTGTCATTCGCGCTCATATTGGCTTTCTCTTTTCCGTTGCCGTAAACAAGCTGCGCTTTCGATTGTAGACCACCTTCGAGCCTTGCAAACCGAAGCGTTCCAGAATGTCACGCTTTTTGCTGCCCCTTCGAGACGGTTTTGTTGACGTAGTCGCGTTGCGCGACGAAAAGGCCAGCGACAAGCTCACCGAAATTCGACGGAAAGCTGGTGCAGTCCGCGTATGCTGTTACGATTCGCTCCTCAAATCCGTCCAACGCAGAAGGATCGTACCAACTCCAATCCCATGAGGAATCCAGGTCGGAAAAACTGCAAGCGCATAAAAACGCGGCAATCTCCGGATTGTTGCATACCGACTCGAACGGGAACCCCTCGAAGGGGAATCCGAACGCACGGTCGTAGTCAAAAGGAGGGGCGGCTCGGCATGCGCCCGTTTTGATGTTACGTATGATTCCGAAATTGCCCGCGTGCATATCGGCAAGAAGCGAAAGAGCCTTGAAGGCGAATATCTTGGCCACGTGCGAGGAGGCGTGCGCCACGCCCGCACGCGTGATGATGTCGAACAGGCTTTTCGGCGTTGTGGGCGCAGTGAGCTGCATCGACTCCTCCACGTCGAAACCGCCCATCGCAAACAAGCGCAAGCTTTGCACAAGCTCTTCATCGCGTCCAATCATTAGTGGGCTGGCGGCCAAGCGCTTGCCGTAGCGCTCCACGATGTTTAAGGGCTGATAGGCATCTTGCCCGTACAGCAGCCTGCATAATTCGGCGCCGAGCAGGGCGCCTTTAAGGTCTGCCCCGTTTTCGAAAAGCGGTTCTTTGAGCAATTGGATGCAGCCCTCGCTGCGCTCCCATGCTTTCCCGAGATGGCCGCCCGTCGTGACGTCGGGAATATCGGGTGAACTGGATGCAAGCTTCTCGTAGTCGTGCGTCAGGACTGCCGCCTTGAAGGTGTCATCCCAATCATTGTCGAAGAAGTTGACGTCCTCCCAGCGCTCGGTGGAACCCGATGCGCGATACCAGAGCTTGTCGACAACGGACAACCCGTGTCCCATAAACGCAAGCTCGAAGCACGAGCGCGCACCAAACGCTTCGAGAATCTGCGCGATATCGTCACGCCTGGAGGACATGCAGCGATTAAATATAACCCTCGAAACGAGTTCGCGCCTATCGGAGACGCCAAACCCCAGAGAGAACAACAGCTCATCATCTGCATCGGGCGCATCTAAGATGCGGATTTTTTTCGTCGCGGGATCGACTTCGAAGTCGAGCAGCTCCTGGTTCTGATGCATGAGCGTGCGTTTCAATGATTATCCTTTCGCCTACGTGCAATGGACGACACGGCTCTCGTGCCGCCGGCCTGCCCATCATATGCCCAACGAAGCATGACACTGGGTCAGGAGCTGGTGTCGCACTGTCAAACCGGCTAGTTTCGACGTCTGTCGATTCCCGCCTCTTGGTAATAGCGGTTCTTCTCGGCGTACATTTCGGCATCGGCAATGCGTTCAAGATCGTCCACGGTCGCATCGGGATGATTAGCCATCGACGCGTAGCCTACAGCCAGTGCGATTGTATCTGAGTACATCCCATGCCATTCGCGCGCCTTCTCATGAATGCGCTCGCGTATGCATTCCGGCTCTTCTGTGTGAATAATAGCCATGAACTCGTCGCCGCCGGTCCGATACACTTTCCCGACTTTCCCGATCGAAAGCAGCATGCAATCGGCAGCGCCTTTGATCAGTTCGTCTCCGGCTGCATGTCCCATCGTGTCATTGACCACCTTCAGCCCGTTGATATCGATAGAAAACATCACCAGGTCGTTATCGAGCTGGCGCTTTCTACATTCGTCCAAATCCTCTTCGAAGCGCCGGCGGTTATACAGCCTTGTAAGCTCGTCGGTCATGGACAGCCTTACCAGATGCTCTTCACGCCGCTTTTCGTCATCGACGTTACGAGTCGTGTAGATGACGAGATCCGGCCTGCCATCGGGCGCCGCTTCCACCGTGATGTACTGGGCTCTGAACCAACCCGATACCACATCGATGAAATCGGCACTGATGATCTTTTTGCGATTCAGCCTTTCGCGCACGGTGGTAATGTTCGTGAACTCGAGGAAATCATCCATTTGGTCGGGCATGACTTGGCCCATTATGCGCTGGTTCATAAGCGTATGCGTCTGAGCGGGCATGTCGATGACATGCTTTACCTGCTCAGGATCGCGCAGGGACATCTCCGTGTTATCGACGAAGCTAATCAGATTCACGTTGTCGTAAATCTCCGCCATCGAATCTAGGACGCCCATTCTTTCCTGTTCGCTTTTCTCCTGGTCCTCGATGATTTCCTGCTGACGAAACAGCCCTGCAAAGTAGTCAGCGGACAACTTCACGATCATGTACCCTGCAACAGCCATGACGAGCGTCTCGATGGTGTAGCCGCCCATTATGTTGAAAAAATACGACAAGGCGTTCTCAAAATGGGCGTCGAGCTCCACGTAATATGGAGCTGTCGCCCAAGTCGCTGCAAGCATGAACACGTAGTTCGTTATCAGCGCATAGAAATACAGGCGCCTATCGCAAAAGAGGATGCTCAAAAGGGGCACGAGAAACCACGTCAGATTAATGTTTACGTGGCAGTACGTCATGTAAACGATAAGCGCATCGAGCGCCGTGAGCGCAAACACACTCGTCAGGATTGATTTGGGAAGGCGCCTCAAGAGAATCAAATGTACCCCAGCCAGCACGGCCATGAAAATGGCTATTCCCAAACAAGTAGCGTAATCGGTATGCGGAAAAATGCCCGCGGCAATGCCAAGGGCAATTGCCGGACCCGTAATGACGAACAGCCACAGAGCCGTGTTGAGGTAGCAATTAATACGCGTCCTGTTGTTTACGATGAATTTCTGGTAGCTCTCAGATGCCATGAACGCGCCTCATGAATCTCATTGTTCGAAACCACTTTCTAGCTGCTGTCGCTTCACAAGGTCAGCAAACTCACCGTTCTTTGCCATGAGCTCGTCATACGTGCCCTCTTCAATAACATGTCCGCCATCCAGCATGACAATACGATCAGCAAGCTTAATAGTAGAAAGGCGATGAGCAACCACGATACGCGTGCACTTCAGCCGCGTTAGCGAATCGCTCACGTGCTTTTGCGTGACGTTATCGAGCGCGCTCGTGGCCTCGTCGAATATGAGGATCCGCGGCTTCGAGCACACAGCCCGCGCGATAAGAATGCGCTGGCGCTGGCCGCCGGACACGCCGCCGGAACCTTCGGATATGAGAGTGAGCATGCCCATAGGCATGGCGCGAATGTCGTCGGCGACGCCCGCAATTTCAGCGGCTTCCCACGCATCGTCCATCGTAGCACGCGGAGATGAAAGCGCGATGTTGCTGAAAAGATTACCCGCGAACAAATTGCCGTTTTGCAGACATACGCCTATTACGCGCCGCAGGCTGCGCGGGTCCATGTCGGCGATGTCTTGCCCGCCGTAATACACTGCACCGCGCTCGGGCTTTTCGAACCCCATCAGCAAGCGCAGCAAGGTCGACTTGCCCGAGCCCGACTTGCCCACAACGGCCAAGTACTCGCCTGATCTCACCTTTAGCGAAAGATCCTCAAGCACAGGAGGCTGAGACGGGTCGTAGCCAAACGTCACGCCCGCAAGCTCGATCGAACCCGAAAGGCTCGTGATCTGCTTACCCTGTCCCGCCGACTCGGGAACAGCCTCGAGCAACGGACGCACCGAATCGAGGTACGAATTGACCTGCGCGAAACGCCTGCCGGTGCCTGCGAGCGCAATGATCGCTCCGGAAACGGCCCCGTACGCGACGTTGAAAGCCATGAAATCGGCAAGCGCCACACCCGAGGTGCCCGCTGCCCAGTATATGGCGATTGTACCGACTAGCGACACGACCACAGGCAGCGTATCAGACACTTTGTACCACAAGGGCAGGTCATATTGGGCCGTAAGCAAAGCGGCTTCGGCATCGGCCCACTGAGCAAACGCACGTTTCTCGGCGCCAGCCAGCTTCAGCTTCGAGATGCCGTTCAACAGGGCGGGCACTACACCCGACACCCTCAGGTCGGCTTCCACGATCAGGCGCTGTCTGCGCCCTTGCGCAACCGCAATCATAATACCCACGATAAGCTGCGCCAAAATTACGGCGACCGCAACCGCAACAAGCGACGGCGCGTACGCAGTGATCTGCACGATGTAGACAAGCGAGAAGACAGCGGTAAGACCTGTACCCAAAAAGATTCCGGTCAAGGTCTCGACGATATTGCGAACCCTCTTGACACGTTTCGCAAGATCACCCGCTTGGCGTTCCTTGAAGAACGCGGGCGGTAACGACAAAAGACGCGACATCATGGCGGCTTCCATTTGCATGGAAAGCTTACTCGACATGCGCATTGCCACCATTGCACGCAACATGCCAATGAGCGTGCTCGCAATTGCCACGCCCAGAAGAAGTGAGCAAATGGGCAGGATAAGACCGATTTCCCCCGAAGGAATGATGCGGTCGAACAGCAAGCTGTTGGCCACGGCGGGAAGCAGGCCCACAAGGGCGACGGCCAAGGATGCAAGGACGATTCGAATGTAGTCGCCTGGGTCAAGGGACGCGACCATGAATCTGATGAGGTCGCGCACCGACAGGCTCTCCTCGGGAAGCGGCCGGTAAAAGCAGAATGCTTCCGGCATGATGTCGACAGCAGTGCGCGCGGTCAGCAACACTTTCTTGTTCGTGCTGGGCTCTACATAGGCATAGCTGCGCAAGCCCAGCGGGATGATGGCAACCGGCTCGCCTGTCTTCAGCTGGCCCAGGTAAGCGCCGGTCGCGTCGGTCCACCAACGCTCCTCAAGCTTCACCTTGCGCTTCATCATGCCGCACGACCGCACCACATAATCCATGCGATCGATCGGATCGGTCAGCGAGGCGGGAACCTCGGTCGGCTTCTTGCCGAAATAGCGCAGCACGACCGCCACGGCGCTGTCGGTGGCCGCTACGTCGTCGAGCGTCATGCGCGGAGCACGCTTAGACCCTTCTACCGCGCGGGCAATGCGCTCGTAAGCCTCGACGACCTGGTCGTCGTCGAGACGTTTGCGCGTTTCCAGTTGTTCCTCGAACCAACTCATGCCCTGCTCGTTTGCCCCTTAATCGTTCTTCACCAGATCGGCGTAGACACCGTCGAGCGCCATCAGCTCGGCGTGCGTACCGCGTTCTGCCACATGGCCGTGGTCCAACACGATGATTTCGTCGCAATCGCGAATC
Source organism: uncultured Coriobacteriaceae bacterium (assembly GCA_902783925.1). Lineage (GTDB taxonomy): Bacteria > Actinomycetota > Coriobacteriia > Coriobacteriales > QAMH01 > QAMH01. The sequence goes on along the minus strand of CACZSV010000120.1, from coordinate 4,414 downwards.
GTTGACAGCCGATGGGCCACCACGATGCACGTAATCTCGCGCCGGCGGATTGATTCGATCACCTTTTCCTCGGTCTTGGCGTCGAGCGCGCTCGTCGCCTCGTCCAAGATGGCGATGGTCGGGTCCTGTGCCAGCACGCGCGCGATTTCCAGACGCTGCAGCTGACCACCCGAGAAGTTGCGCCCGTTTGGCAGTACCTCACCGTGATAACCGCCCTCGCGCGACAATATCTCATCGTGAATATCGGCGTCGCGGCATGCCATAATGACCTCGAAGTCCTCAATGGATTTGTCCCACAGGGCAACGTTGTCCGTCACCGTGCCGGCAAACATCGAGATATCTTGGTCGACAACGGCCACCGAGCCGCGCAACTGCTCGCGCGGAATCTCCTCGGACAGCTTCCCGTCGAACCGAACCTCGCCCGTCCAGGGCTTATACAAGCCGCTGATAAGCTTCGCGATAGTCGACTTGCCCGATCCAGAACCACCCACAAGCGCAATCCATTGCCCCGGTTCGGCGTGAAGGTTGAGGCCTTCCACCGTCGGCTTATCCAGCCGCGAATAACCAAATGTCAGATCGTGCACATCGATGGCACCAGAAAGCTTGTACAGGCTTTGCGTCTCGTCATCCGAGCTGACAGAAGCGTTGTCTTCGTCGTCTTCGGGCACGTCCGGTTCGTAGTTGAGCACATCTTGCACGCGCTCCATTTGGGTTCGCGTCTCCTGGATGGTCTGCCCCAGGTTCACGAGCGAGTTCACGGGCGCCATGAATGCCGAAAGGAACCCTTGGAACGCTAAGAGCATGCCAGCGGTGAATTGCCCGTTCATGATGAGCAACGTGCCGACCATCAGCACGGCCACATTGGCCAGCTGCACAAGCAATCCGGGCACCGCGCCCAGACAGGCGTTTAGCTTTGCAAAGCGCGCCATACCGTTGCTCACAAGCGCCTGCATGCCACTCCACCGCTCGAAGAAGCCTTCTTCGGCACCCGAAGCCTTGATGGTCTCAATCATGTCGATGCCGGCAACGGTCGTCGAGCTCAATCTGCCCGAGTCGCGCACTTGCTGGCGCATGACGTTGATGCGCTTTTTCGAAATATAGCGCGCTAAGTAGGCGTTGATCACGACAGTCGCCACGCCGACCAGCGCCAACGGAACGCTGTACATCACCATGACGACTAGATACAGAATGATAAGTATGGCATTCATAAGCGCAGGCGCAAGCTGTTGCACCACGGTCATGGCAATGGTTTCGTTATCCGCCTGGCGTTGCTGCAAATCGCCCACATGGCGCTGCGCATAGAATCCCACGGGTAAATGCAGAAGATGCCAGAAGAACCGCGCCGACGCCACAGCTTCGAATTTGCCTTGAATTCTGAGCAAATACACCGCGTTGACGAACGAAACAATGCACTGAAGAAACGCCAGGATCGCCAATGTGATAATGAGCACGTTGAGCGCGGCTTGGTTCGCTCCTGAACTACCCAGGACGGCATCGACAAACACGCGCGACATCGAAGAATTGGCGATGCCGATAATCGACAGAATCGCAGTTGCCAGCGCCACAAACGCGACAGGCGCAGCCATACCGCGCAAGCGCTCGCGAACAAACGAGACCGTAGAAGGTGGCTCGCCAGCAGGCTCGAATTCATCGGACGGCTCCATGAGGAGCGCAATACCGGTGAAAGCCTCGTCGAATTCCTCAGCAGGTACTCTCACCTGCCCGCGGGCGGGGTCGTTCACGTAAGCCCATTTCTTGTTGGAGGAAAACCCCGTGAGCACTACAAAGTGGCAAAAGTTCCAAAAGAGTATGCAGGGAAGCTTCGCATTTGCCTGCAGGCCCTCTAAATCGTACGTGTAGCCGTCTGCTTCAAGCCCATACTTGCGGGCCGCGCGCAGAATATTCAATGCCTTGCTGCCATCGCGCGAAACGCCGCACGCCTCACGCGCCTCTTCGAGCGGAATCCAGCGCCCGTAATGGGCGAGCACCATAGCCAGGCAGGCGGCGCCACACTCGGTGGCTTCCATCTGCATGACCTGCGGAACATTGCGAATACGATTTGCCATAGCGCTATTGAGCCCCACCAAACAGGTAAGCGAGCGGGGCCACTTCCTTAGTTGTTATCCGAATGGGAACATCGTCGCCTTCGTCCCACGAGGCAAGCTCGTCGGGAATCGCGACGGTCACCTTGTAACTCCATTGCGCCAATCGCAAGGACTCAACGGCATAGTCGCTGTTCAATGCTGCCGTCACTTCGCGCTGCGAGTGCGGGTTTCCGTCCACAGAAATGATATGCGTTTCGCGCCCAGCGGCCGTCACCTTGCTGTCGGTAGTGGCCATAGTGTTCTCGTCAAGCGGCAAAAAGCACACGATCTCGCCGTTCTTGATCACGCCAGTTACGGTCGTGTTCAGGGGCAGAGATGCGGTAAGTCCCCAGATGAGAGCCGCAACTATCAATGCCGCAACGGCTCCGATGAGAACCCAAGCCGAGGGGTTCGTCACCTTCACGTAGCGGTCGAGATCGTCGGCCGAAGACATTTTGCGAAGTGCTGTATCTCGGAACATCAGCGTTCCGAGGCTGCTTTTCTCCTCCGAAACCTCTGCCACGCCAACTCCCTTAGTTTCGCTCTTGCAACGAGATGGGCACGTCTGTGCCTTATCTTGAAATACTAAACTTACAAACGCTTAATATACTCATAATAATGCACATTTCACAAGCGAACGTTCCATATCGTCACGTCATATTATAAAAATCGCCATTATTGTCACTGCGATACCGTATACCATAGCAAGACAGAGAATTCATGAGATATCCCGGCTCTTGATATGCGACCATATGTGAACGGAACGTTGGCGCCGCCCGAAAGATGCTCATTTGAGCGCGCGCACAACAATGTAAAGTGCGAAAATGGACCGCACAAAGCTCCCGCCGCTCATTTCGACAGCAAAGGACGAAGGCGTCATGGAACATGAAGCTGCGCCGAAGCGCTGGCATGGCATACTCGAAGGCGAGCGTGCGGCTATACGCCGTGCAATCATCATCCTCTTGTGCGTGCTCGCCGCATCCATACCTTTTGGATCATTGGGCTTCGATCCGATCATCGACACGCACGTGCTCATCTCGATTATCCCCATCGCACTCGCCTGTCTGCTGTTCGGGAAGTGGTATGGATGTGTCGTCGGCGCCATTGCCGGGCTTGCCGAGATGGTTCATGCGACCTACCAACCATATAACTACTACGAGAAATTCTTTTCGTTGCCTTTGAGCTCAGTTGTTCTGATGGCGCTACTAGGTCTCGGGCTTGGCGTGTTGTTCGCCTGTGCTTGCAGGCTACCGCGCGGCGGCCTCACAGAAAACGGCGAGCGGACGAGCGGCGCCGCTCGTATCGGCGCGATTGCAGCAGCATGCATTGTAGGCGCTATCTTTTTTACCTTGGTTTTGCTGGGATGCATCTACATAACTGACAGCGGAAATGTCTTGAATATTCCGGCCAAACTCGTTGCACAGTCATTCGATTTAAAAGGCTCGCTCGAGCAAATCCTCTTCCACGCGATTTTCATCGCGGTGCCTTGCATAGTCACTGATTATGCGGTAGGGCGCCTTGGCGTCGGATCACGCAAGCCGAGCCTGCGAATGACGTTTCAGTTTTGGTTTGCTGCCATCACAGTCGGCTTCTTCTTCGTTGCCAGCGCTATTGCCTACACGGCCGTAACCAACTTTTCGATCGTCAACATGAACGCCGCGCTGTCCGATCAGCTCAACGCGCTATCCGAAGAGCTCACCCAACGCGATACCATCGTGAACACGCTCGACGAGCGCGGCGTGCTCCCGCGAGAAAACCTGCGCGCATTCGCCGAACAGCAATACCGCAACATCAACTGCGATCTGGCGGGATGGTATTCAGACATCTCCGTTCTCGCGACAAACGACGTCATCTTCGCTTCTAACAACGATGCGCTTGTGGGGTCCTCGCTTGAGAGCCTCGTAGCACCGGGATCCGCAGACAGCGTCTTCACGAACGCGTTCGAATCGCAACAGGCCGTCGAATGCTATCAAGGGTCGGGATACGAAATCTCATACCTGTTCGCAATCAAGACGAACTACAATCATCTCGGCGATCAGGGCGTCTATCAGCTCGTGAGCATCGTTCCTTCGAGCGAGACATTCCTGAACCGCGCACTCTACATGTATCTCGTTGCCATCGTATTCGCCGCCCTTCTGGGAACGTTTTTCATAGTCGTGATGCGCCTGCTCAAATACGCGGTTGTCCAACCGGTCGATTTCGCTAACGAGTCACTAGGGCGCATCACGGCAGGCGAACTCGACCAGCGCGTGCCCGACAGCAGCTCTTCCGAATTCTCCTCGCTTGCCGAGGGCATTAATACCACCGTGGGCGCCCTCGAGAATTCCATT
>CACZSV010000119.1 GCA_902783925.1 uncultured Coriobacteriaceae bacterium | reverse complement strand
CGATACACCTTTGCGGCTGGGGGCAGAAGGTGCACCGAAAATGCCCAGAATCCGATGCACCTTTGCGGCTGGGGGCAGAAGGTGCACCGAAAATGCCCAGAATCCGATACACCTTTGCGGCTGGGGGCAAAAGGTGCACCGAAAACGCCCAGAATCCGATACACCTTTGCGGCTGGGGGCAGAAGGTGCACCGAAAATGCCCAGAATCCGATGCACCTTTGCGGCTGGGGGCAAAAGGTGTGCCGGCCGGGCGCTAAACCCAGCGCACCTTTATTGATGGATGCTCCTGTATCTGCACTGCTTTTTCGCAAGCTCGCAGTTTTACAAAATACTTCTTGCCTGTACGTTGCCCGACGGATACAATTGGCAGGCTGTGCAAAACGCACGGTAGGTTTTTTATTTCACATGCGAGGGGAGCCGCCCCGCTAGTGACCTCGAACGAGGTTGCGGGTAGCACGGCGATGATCTGAGCAGAGGACTAACAAATGGAGGTTTTACACGTATGTCTACAACTGTGTCTATCAAGTCGTTGATCGACGCCGGCGTGCACTTCGGGCATCAGACCCGCCGCTGGAATCCCAAGATGAAGCCGTATATCTTCGGCGAACGCAATGGCATCTACATTCTCGATCTCAAGCAAACGCTCTTCGCTCTCGATGATGCAGTGAGCTTCTTGAAGAATCTCGGCGCCGCGGGCAAGAAGGTTCTCTTCGTCGGCACTAAGAAGCAGGCTCAGGAGCCCATCAAGGCAAATGCAGAGCGCGCCGGTATGCCCTATGTGAACTATCGTTGGATGGGCGGCATGCTCACCAACTTCACCACGATCCGCACACGCGTGCAGCGCATGGAAGAGATCGAGGCCATGAAGGCCGACGGCCGTTTCGATGCGTACACCAAGAAGGAGCAGGCTGGTCTCAATAAAGAGCACACCAAGCTCGAGCTCGCGCTGGGTGGCATCCGCGATATGCATGACCTGCCCGATGCTATCTTCATCGTCGACACCAAGCATGAGGACAACGCCGTGCGCGAGGCGCATCGTCTGCATATCCCCATTATCGGCCTTATCGACACGAACGCCGATCCAGACGACATCGAATATGGCATCCCTGCCAACGATGACGCAATCCGTTCCGTCAACTTGCTGTGCTCTGTCGCCGCCGATGCCCTCATCGCAGGCGCTGGCGCCGATGTCACGGCTGAGGAAATGGCCGCCGAGGCTCCTGCCGAACAGGCTGCCCCGGCTGAAGAGGCCGCAACGCCCGAAGAGAACACCGAGGAGGCTGCAGAGTAATGGCTGAAATCACCGCAAAGATGGTAAAGGAGCTCCGTGAATCCACTGGGGCTGGCATGATGGAGTGCAAGAAGGCACTCACCGAGGCCGATGGCGACTTCGACAAGGCGGTTGACGTGCTGCGCACGCGCGGTCTTGCTAAGGCCGCGAAGAAGGCCGGCCGCGCTACGAATGAGGGTCGCGTGAATGCTCTCGTCTGCGATAATGACCCGCGTCGCGGTTCTGTCTGCCAGATCAACTGCGAGACCGACTTCGTTGCGCTGACCGATAAGTTCCAGGATTATTGCGAGACCTTCACGCGTGCGGTCACGCATAACAATCCCGCTACCGTCGAGGAGCTGCTCGAAAGCGAGTTCAAGGGCGAGAAGGTCCAGGACACGCTCACCGAGGCCATCCACATCATCGGCGAAAACATGAAGATCTCGAACTTCAAGCGCCTCGAGATCGAGGGTACGGGCGCTCTGGTGCCGTACATCCATATGAACGGCAAGATCGGCGTCCTCGTCGCCTTCGAGTTTGGCAACGAGGCCACCGGCGCAGACGAGCGCTTCACCACCATGGGCAAGGATGTCGCCATGCAGATTGCGGCCACCAACCCCGTCTCGCTCGACAAGGACAGTGTGCCCGAGGACGTGCGCGAGCATGAGTTTTCCATCTACAAGGCTCAGGCCGCCGAGTCCGGCAAGCCCGAGAACATTCAGGAGAAAATCGCCACGGGTCGTATGGCTAAGTTCTACAAGGAAAGCTGCCTGGTCGAGCAGGAGTTCGTCAAGGATCCCGACGTCACGGTGAGCGAATATATCGCAAAATGCGCCAAGGAGCTTGGCGACGAGGTCAAGATCGTCGACTTCGCGCGTATCGCACTGGGTGACTAATTCTTATTTGCAGTGTTCGACGTGTTCGCGTCGAAAACAAGCGCTGCGCACCTGCTGCTTGAAATGAGCGAGGCTGCTGCGTGACTCGCAACTGCAAATGTTTTGGGATGATGCAGCATGCTGCATCATCCCATTTTTTATGCAGCTATTTTTGAATAGTTTCGGCGGATATACACCGTTTGCATGGTATTAATCAACGACCTTGGTGTCGTATGAAAGGGTAAGGGTACACATGAGTGAGGTTCGAGTTCGGTTTGCGCCATCTCCTACGGGCAAGCTACATATTGGCGGTGCGCGTACCGCTATTTACAACTGGGCGTTTGCACGCGCGATGGGCGGCAAGTTCATCTTGCGCATCGAAGACACCGACCCCGAGCGCTCCACGCAAGAAAATATCGACCTCATTATCCGCGCCATGCGCTGGCTTGGCCTCGATTGGGACGAAGGCCCCGAGATTGGGGGAGCATACGGTCCCTACTTGCAGACGAAGCGCTTCGATACCTATAAGGTTGCGCTCGAAAAGATGAAAGAAAACGGCAGCACGTATCCGTGCTTTTGCACGTCAGAAGAGCTCGCGCAGCGCCGCGAGGCGGTACAGAAGGGCGCCGATCCCGAGCCGGATCCCTGCCGCTGCCTTGCACATGACGAGGCGCAGGCGCGCATCGATGCGGGTGAGTCCCATGTCTGGCGTCTCAAGGTGCCCCAAGACCGAGGAATCATCACTGTGCACGATGCGATTCACGGCGATTCCGAGTTCGACGCCGCTTTGCAAGACGATATGGTTCTCGTGCGAAGTGATGGATCGCCGACCTATAATTTTGCGGTCGTCTGCGACGACGTGAACATGAAGATGACGCATATCATCCGTGGTGACGACCATCTCTCGAATACCCCACGCCAGGTGCTTGTCTACGAGGCTCTCGGATATCCGACGCCCGTCTTTGCCCATCTCCCCATGATATGCGGGCCCGATGGCAAGAAGCTCTCGAAGCGTCATGGCGCAGCAAGCGTCGAGGAATACCGCGACATGGGTTATCTTTCCGATGCCCTGTTCAATTATCTCGCATTGCTCGGCTGGGCACCCGATGGCGAGACGACCATATTCAGTCGCGATGAGATGGCAAGCAAATTCACGCTCGAGCGCGTGAGCAAGAACCCGAGCGCGCTCGATTACGACAAGCTCGAGTGGCTGAATAACCAGTACGTGCAGAGCATGGGCGCTGTCGCGTTTGTCGACGCTATTAAAGGCGATTTAATCGATGCTGGCTATTGTGCCGACGATGCGGATGTCGAGGCAAAGCGCGATTTGCTCGAAGCCGCCTATCCGCTTGTGTGCGAGCGCGTAAAGCTCATGGTGGATGCTGTTCCCATGATTGCGTATCTGCTTGCAGACGAAGTCGAGCTCGACGAGAAAAGCGTCCAGAAAGTGCTCCAGAAAGAGGGCAAGGGCGCTAAGACGGCGATTCTCGAGGCTGCAGCTGCGCTCGAGAACTGCGAATGGAAGGTCGAGACAATCGAGGCCGCTTTACGCGGATTACTCGAGAAGCTCGATGCCAAGCCGCGTCTGGTGTTCCAGCCAATTCGCGTGGCGGTTTGCGGCAATATGGTGAGCCCGCCGCTTTTCGAGTCAATCGAGCTACTCGACCGTTCGGTTGTTCTGAAAAGATTGGCGAAGGCTGCCGAAGTCGCCTTGGATTAGTATAGGCCGTACGCTTTACACAACTGTATGCAACCTTGCAGGAGGACAGCCCGGCAATGAGTTCGAAGGAGCAAAGAGAAGAGCAGGAACAGGCAAGCGCAGGCCCAGACGGCTTGCGCAGGACCGTTCTTCTCATGCTCGGCTTCAGCGGGCTTATTGCCTGTTCGCGTATGTTTTCCCTGGGTTTCACGGGGTATCTCGAACAGGGCATTCTCGTTTCTTCGGATTCCTGGTATGTGGCAAGGACGCTTTCGACCATTGCGGTTTTGCTGGTACTCGCGTTTGCCGGCTATAAGCGCCTGTTTTCCGTGGGGCCAAAGACCTTTGGCGCCGCTGCTGCGATTATGGCGGTGGGCGCCGTAGTCCTTGCAATGGATAAAACGGGTGCGCTCGGATCCATTGTGGCCGTGCTCGGCGGAGCCTCCGATGCCGTGCTCATGCACTCGTGGATTCTGCTTTTGAGCCGTCAACGCGTGCGGGTTATCGTCGTAGTGACGCTCGGAGGGCTCGTCGTTTCCGGGGCGTGCATTATCGGGGCGCCGTTTTTTGGATTCGCGGCGTGTCTCGCTGTCGCCATCTTGGCTGCTTTCTTGACAGGCGCCGTGCCCCTTGTGCTCGATCCCGAGCTGTCTTCGCTGAAAGCGGATGGGCGCTTAACCCAACCCGAGCTGCTTCGCGTGCCGTGGATGACGGTGGCCATGATTCTGGCGTGCAGTTTTCTGGCAGCCGTGCTCTACGGCGTTGCCGAACAGCTTACATGGGTGTACGACTGGCGGCCCGACGGCTTAGTGTTCATCGTGTCTTCCGCTGCGGTAATCGGGGCCACGCTTATCATCATGATGCGCTCGAAAGCATGGTACTACGTAGTATGGGTGCCGTTGTTTGCCCTGTTTATGCTCGCGCTGCTGTTTTCTTGCATGCCGACTTCCTACACAATAGAAGCGGCTATCGGGTTCATGCTCGCCTCAGTGCT
>CACZSV010000118.1 GCA_902783925.1 uncultured Coriobacteriaceae bacterium | reverse complement strand
GCCTATGATGGCGCCCGCAACAACCGCGAGGGCCGAATATGCAAGGAAGCTTAGCGTTATCTCGCGCCTGCGTAGACCCAGCGCCTTCTTCGTGCCGATTTGGATGACTTGCTTGTGCACGATGCGACTGACTGCCGAGTAGCTGACGAGCAGGCCCACGATGACAAACAGCATAGCCATGGAGAAGCTGAGGTTGGTGGTGACGTTGCTGAAGGTGGACGCCTGGACAGTGCTGGCGTTCTCGGCACGCGTGAACACTCCCCAGTTGTACTTCTTCATCTGGTCGACCCGCTCTTGGTTGTCGGCAACCTTGGCCTCTGCATCAGCCGCTTCCTTACGGGCCTTCTCGAGTTCGGCCTCGCCATCGGATATCTGCTTTTCGCCGTCAGATATTTTCTGCCGACCTTCAGCCAGCTTCTGGTTGAGCTGCGCTTCGCCGCTGCGGTACTGAGACCAGCCCGCATCGATAGCGTTGTTTAGCTGGGTCAGCTTTCCATTTGCGTTGTCATATTGGGCCTGAAGCGCATTGATCGTCGTTTCCTGTCCGCCAATGGGTATGGGTATATTGCGGTAATCGGCGAACGCTTCGGAGATCGTGCTTGCAACGAAATGAAGCGTTGCGGGGTCGGTGACTTCCGGCAAGCCTGGAGCCATGCTGGAAACGCTGGAGGCGAGCACATTCGCACTCGGATAAAGAGTCGCCAGCTCTTCGGCAAGCTTTACGGGGTCGTCGCCGTATTGCGCGTATATCGCCGCCTCTTCGGCAAGGAGCCCATCAGCTTGCGACTTAATGCCACCTAGCTGCGACTCAGCTGAATCGAGACTCGCTTTGAGCTGCGCCACCTGAGGAGCCGCGGCATCGCGCTGGCTTTCGAGGCTTTCGAGCTGAGCGCGGGAATCGGCCAGCTTCGCATTGCCGTCTGCTCTGGCCTCGGCCAAATCTGAGCGTGCCTGGGCCAGCTCGTTTCGTGCCTTGTTAAGGTCGGCCTCTCCATCCTCAATCTTCTTGTTGCCGTCAGCGAGCTCTTTGTTTGCATCGTCGAGCTTGCTTTGGAAATCTCCATGCAGGCTGTCATAGCGATCCAGTGACAGCTCGTTGCCGAGCTCGACGATGCGTGATTTGGCATCCTTTGCCTTGTTCTTGTATTCATCAGAAAACGTGGACATGCCCCTCAGATTGCCCAGGCGCACGTTCACGATGGGATACCCATCTTGGAACGCAGAGCCATCGAAGGCTTCTGGGAGAGCAAAGACCACGATATGGACAAGGCCCGATGGCGTATTCGAAAAACCGTACGTCTCATCTGAGACTGCGAGATACTCGGGGCTATTGACGAGGGCTGTAACTTTGAACGTGCTTGCGTTCAGATACTTCATGCCATCGGCATCATCTTCAGAATCATCACCCTGCTCGTCAGTCCTGTCCGACGTGAACGTTATTTCATCCCCAACGCCAACGCCGAGATTCTTGGCGGCAGTATCCAAAAGCGCGATTTCGCCCGCTTTCTTCGGAAGCTCACCTTCCATAACGACAGGAACGTTGATTTTCGTCCCCAAGGTCTGCACCTTTGCCGTGTACTTCTCGGAGCCCAGCGTAAACTCTTGGAATGACTGGCGGCCCGATTCGATATCCGTGACGCCTTCCACATCGGAGAGTTTCTGTATGTCGGAATCGGTCAGGCCATACGAGAATTGAACTTGGATGTCGTGGAAAGCACCCCTATCAAAGAACTCGTTGGCCGCATTGTGCAGCGCTGGTCCCGACCACGAAATTCCAAGGAAGATACCTACAGCAAGGGCCACAAACATGAGGATGCTGAAGAACGACACGAATGTGTTTCTGATATTCGCGAGAAGCTCTGCAATTTGAGTAGGCTTCAACTATCCTCCAACTGGCTGAGACGGCTGAATCAGAGCCCGTGTCTCATCTTGGCCGCTACCACACGAGGTCGTTCGCGCGGGCGCGGTTGCGGTTAACAGTGACTTCGTGCATGCGGCCATCGCGCATGCGGACCACACGATCGGCCATGCGGGTGATTTCCTCGTTGTGGGTAACCATGACCATGGTCGTGCCGCTCTTGATAATCTCTTCCATAACCTGCAGTACCTCGATCGAGGTTGCGTAGTCGAGCGCCGCCGTGGGTTCGTCGGCAAGTATTACCTTGGGATTTTTCACCAGAGCGCGCGCTATGGAGACGCGCTGCTGCTGGCCGCCTGACATCTGAGAGGGATAGTTGCGCTTGCGGTCGGAAAGGCCCACCACATCGAGGGCTTCGTCGGCATCCATGGGCTCGTCGACAAGCTCTGCGATGAGCTTCAGATTCTGTAGCGCTGTCAGATTGGGCATGAGATTGTAGCTCTGAAAGATAAAGCCAATATTGGCGCGGCGGAACTCGGTGAGCTCATCTTGGGTGGCGTTGCTAAGATCCTGCCCCAGGTAGTTGAACGAACCGGAGCTTGCCGAGTCCATGCCGCCGATGATGTTGAGCAGCGTGGACTTGCCACAGCCCGATTCGCCGAGCAGCACGAGGAACTCGCCCTCGTAGACGTCCAAGTTGACGCCCTTGAGCACCTTGGTTACCACGTCGCCGTTCTGGAACTCACGCGTGATGTCGCGCAGCTCCATGACGACCTCGCCAGGCTGCCAGGGATCCGCTATCGCTTCGTTCTCGCCAAGCGCGATGGCGGCCATCATGGCCGTGATTTCCATGACGTCGGCACCTTCATCGGTAAAGGGCTCGCCGTCAACGCGGTTCACGAACTGGATGACGCCGAGGTCTTCCTGGTTGTTTGAGAAGGGCACGCACACCACGCTCGTCACGTCCGTGCCCGCAAAATCGATGGCAGTTTCGACATCTTTCATCGTGTCGAACTCAAGGAGGCGCTCGGTTTTCTGCGTCTCGTATACGCGACCCACCGCACCATCGCCAGGCGCATGACTGCGGCGCGTGAGATCCATGGAGCCTATCCAGAAATAGGGGTGCAGCTTGCCATCCCCAGTTTTATCCATATACCAGATAACAGCATTTGCAGCACCTACATTCTCCACGATGGCCTTCAGGCCGCCCTGCAGCGCCTCGTCAAGCGTCGTAGCATTGGCAATGACATTCTGGACTTCGCCTATAGCCTTGAAATACTGGAGCATCGAGTTTTCCATATGCGCTTCTTCCACTGTGGGGTTCACGATCGAGTACGCTCGTCTGGCCGCGGCTCATTGTATCAGGAATCCAAAATGCCTAAGTATCGAGCGATATCTCAAGCATGGCGTGACAAGCGTCTCAGCAACCGAATCGAGCCCTTGACGACTTGGTTTTTTTGAACCCTTGGAAACGGCAGCACGAGAGCTGATGTTCAGGCATTTCGAAAACGTGTTCACTTTGATATTGGGGGCGGCTCGATGACCGTCACGCGGTTGAGGGCATGATCGCGCGGCGGTCATGAATCGCGACTATCGTCCTCGATGCCAATGCCGGCGAGATAGGCGGATACGGCTTCTTCGTAGTCGAGCGCCGCCGTGGAGTTCGGGGCGAACTCGCCAAGGGGCACGCCGCTGTTTTGCGCCTTTCGAGTATTTACCGTGTTCCTCACGCCTCGCCCGAGCAAGGGGGCGTCATACTCTGCCGCAATCTCAGCAATCTGGTCGAACAGTTCGGGTTCGAGGCTATTGCGCGCGTCGTATCGCGTCACGACAATCCCCGCGACGCGAGGCTCTGCCTCACGCACGAACTCTCCCACCTCGGCAACGCATTCAAGCAGCGCCTCCATGCCGGCGATCGACGAAGTATCTGCCATGCAGGGCACCACCACGTCGTCTGCTGCCGCGATGCCATTGAGCGTCCTCACCTGCAGGGCAGGAGGGGTGTCCACTACCACGAAGTCATAATCACCGAGAATGGGTTCGAGCGCTCGCGACAACATGAGCTCACGGCCCACACGCGAGCCCAGGGTCTTGTCCGCATTGTCAAGCTCCTCGTTAGCGCATATCACATCGCCAAAGAACTCTGTAGGCTGTATGCAGCTCAAAACCTTCTCCCTCATCGGACGCCTACGCTCCAGCAGCTCAAAGGTACCGGGCAAGCTCTTATCCGCGCCCACGTGCATGGAGAGGTTGCCAGGTTGAGCGTCCATATCGACCATGAGCACCGCATATCCACGTGCGGTGAGAGAGGCGGCAAATGCCTCGGCAGTCGTGGACTTGGCAACGCCGCCCTTCTGATTGGCAAACGTGATCACGCGTGCCCGTGTGGCATCATCTCCTGATTCGTACCTCGTCATGCACGCCACCCCCTTGCGAGAACATGCGCGATGGATGAAGAGCGGGAGGCGACATCGGGCCACCGCCTCCTCGCTGCAGGCAGGGGAATTGACGAATAAGCGCATTTGAGGGACGGCATCCGACCACCTCTTTCATTATTCGGCGCTACGCAACCAAAGACCACATCGGGTCGCTTTGGTAGATAATACTGCAAGATCCCGCCAGGGCGACGTAAGACATCTAGTTCCTCTTGACAGCCTCGAGGAAGCTCGCGACGAACTCGCGGTATTCCTCGGGTGCAACCAATACAGATTCCGCATGATCGGCACCAGCGACGTAGTGAAGCTCGCGCGCGCCCTGAGCCCTCTCGTACAGTTCGCGAGCATCCTGCGGCGGGACCGTCGTGTCTGCTTCGCCATGGATGAAGAGAACCGGGACCGTGTTACCGCTCAGCGCCTCGATAGGCCGCATGTCGTCAAACGAATAGCCGTAGAGAACACGAACGCCCACATTCACGAGAGGCACCAGGAAACCCGGCAGGTGCATGGTCTTGAACTTCTGCCTGACAGCGCTTTCCACGGCAGCGAAGGCACAGTCCGAGACAGCGAAGTCGACTTCTGGCTTGTACGCTAGAGACGCGATGGTGGTGGAACCTCCCAACGATTCGCCGTGAAGTCCGAGCTCGGAAATACCTGGGTAGCGTTTACGCGTGTCCTTGACGAGCTCTGCAAGATCCTTGCCCTCCAAGATGCCGTACGTGCAAAACGTTGGTTTGCCTTCGCCGTGTCCACGCATGTCGTAGAGAATACAATTGAAGCCCAGCGCAAGATACATGGGCACATACTTGAGCGAGCCGATGTGATTGTCGGTATTTGCATGCGTGAGGATGACGTAGCGGTCTGTTGGCGTGGGATTCTGCAGCAGCTGCACGTGCAGTTCGTAGCCATCGTGGCCGGCAACGAGATAGTCCGTCTTCTGCAGCCCCTCGTAAAAGCTCGTGTCGTAGCGAGCAGATTGCCACTCCCAGGCTTCCTGCAGGGTCGGGCGCTTGCCATTCATCACAAAGTACGCGCCTCCCAGCGTGACAACGCAGAGCAGCACAACAAGAACCACCACGATTGCGATCAATATCTTCACCCTCGTATCACCTGTCCTTGTCGACACGCCTGCCCTCGCTCCCTTGTTCAACTTCTGCGATCTCTTTTTGCGAGGTCCCTTTCAGGGAGTACGTGTCAAAGGCCGACGTGGCAGGCAGCTGTATCTCGATGCAATCGATTCTATGCAACACGGCTTGTCCGCTTGTCAGGGAGAGGTCGAAGACATGCCCTCCCCGCGTCTTGTCGTGCGAAAGAAAGTGCACATGCCAGCCCGGCGCGTTGATGCCGTCCATGTAGTCCGGGTGATAGACGCACACGAGCGTGCCGTCAAGCTCTTCGAACACAAACTCTCGCTGCGTCGTGGCAAGCATATCCTTCAAGCTGACGTGCTCTGCCCGATACGCCGATTCCGAGCGCGCGGAAACGCTTTCGAAGTTTCCACTCACCGCTACGATATGCATGCTGTTCAAAGCATACGCTTCGTCGATTCTACAGGTGAGCTCGTGTTTGAGAGCTTCGATGCTGCGGGTCTCGCGCAGCTCGAACGCGGTACCACCCTGTACCGCAGCGACGGAGGCGAACGGCACACCGACATCTGGCGCTGGCCGTGTAACGGTTCCATCTTGGCGCGCGCGATAGCACGCGCCATCCAACATGATCATTTCGCCGTCCACACCCTCGAAAGTACCCAGCCCGATTCTGCCCCGGTTTTCGAGCTCCTGGACAGTTATCACGCCGCGCGTATACCCAGCTACGAGAGCATGCAGCGTCGATACTTGAAACATCTTGTTATCCATGGCGCGCTCCTTGTCTTTTGAAGCGATTCTATCGTATCGAACGCTGGGGGTTTTCGAACCGTTAATCAACAATACGGATTTCGCCCGAAAAGGGAAGGCAAGCGGAAAGAGTGCTAGCGGTGGTAGGCATCTCGATCCACCGCACCCAAAAGGGTATCGGCATGCGAGACCGAGAGCTAATCTTTACGTATAGAATGTATTATCATTTCTGAAAACGTGAACCGCTTATCAAGCTCGTTGCTTTGAGAAACTGGCGACAAGGAGGGCTCGGATGACCGAGGAGTCTGCGAATACCGAGGTATTCAGGCATTCGACGATGAACCGTGTTGCGAGCTCTGAAGAGCTCGATCGCTATATTAAAGTGACCAATCCGAGCGCGTGGGTTGTCGTGCTTGCAGCGCTCTTGCTCATTGGCGGCGTGCTCATCTGGGCACTCACCGCAACAGTTCCGGTCACCATCGAAACAACCGGCATCGTGCCAGTTGGAGAAAACCCGGAAGACTCCGAAGTGCTGGGCATTGTCAATAAGACAACTGCCGATCTCATCGAGAAAACAGGCGCAAAGGCCTTCATCGATGGCGTCGAGGCGGAAAGCGTGCGGATGAGAGAAACGCCCCTTTCGGCCTCTGAAGCTTTAAAACTGCTCGGAAGCGATTTCTACGCGGATTCAATCGATATCAGCGACTGGAACTACCTGCTTATTATCAAGCCTTCGGGAAAGATGAAGTACTCAGACTTTGAGATCCAAGGCGCTGGGTATCGGGCTCATCTCGTGCCGCTCAGCATCGTCGTATCCGAGACCCAACCCATAAGAATCGTAACAGGATCCCTGGAATAGGATTGACTATGACGTCAAAGCCCGTGCGCAACGTTCCCGTCGTCATGCAGATGGAGGCCACCGAATGCGGGGCCGCCTGCCTTGCCATGATCCTCGCGCATTATGGCCGCTGGGTGCCGCTCGAAGAAACGCGCGCCAAGTGCGGGGTGAGTCGCGATGGCTCGAAGGCAGTTAACATATTGAAAGCCGCACGCACGTATGGCATGCAGGCGGCATCCCGCGATTGCTCTGTGCAGGATCTTCGCGAACACGGGTCATTTCCCTGCATTGTTTCCTGGAAGCAAAAGAACTTCGTGGTCTTACGCGGGTTCTCGGGCAACAAAGCCCTCCTGAATGATCCAGCACGTGGATCCATCAAAATCGATATCGAAGCGTTCGGACGCTCCTTCAGCGGCACGGCATTGGAATTCGCGCCGACCGATTCTTTCGAAAAGGGCGGCGAGTCCTCGTCCACCTGGAAGTACGCTCGCAAGCGCCTCCAGGGTATGAGATGGCCGATTCTCTTCGTTGCGCTTGCCACGTTCGTCATGTCGATCGCAACTATCATGGGGACGACTGTATCAACCGCTTTCATGGATTACGTGCTTTCGGGCGAAACCCCTCAGTGGCTCCTCCCCATCCTTGCCATTCTGACCCTGTCCGTCGTAGTGCGATGTGCTGTGAGCATTGCTAACGCTGTATATCTCAATCGGATATGCGGGAAATTTGCGGTCGTAGGAGCATCGGAGTTCATGTGGCATCTTCTGCACCTGCCCGTCGGCTTCTACGAGCAGCGCACGGTGGGCGACCTTCAACAACGCCAGGAAGCCAACGAGACCATAGCCAGCACGCTCGTACAAAGGCTTGCACCAGCCATCTTCAACGTAGTGCTCGTCGTTTTGTACCTGGTTGTCATGTTGAGCTACAGCTGGAAACTGACACTGGTCGGCGTACTAACCGTCACCATAAACGTACTCGTTGCCAATTGGGCGTCGCGTGCACGCGTGAACGTGACGCGCCAGCAGATGCGCAACCGCAGCCTGCTGTATTCGAGCACCATGGCCGGCATCGAATCAATCGAAACCATCAAGGCTTCGGGTGCTGAAGAGGGCTTCTTTGAGCGCTGGTCGGGGTATCAGGCGCTTGTGAACGATTCGGCCACGCACTTCAACAGAATCGATTTGTATTTCGCCGCCGTTCCCGAATTCCTCGCGCAGCTCGCCAATATCGTGGTGCTCCTTCTGGGCACGTTTCTCATCATGTCGGGAGAGCTCAGCGCTGGCGCGCTGCTGGCATTCCAGGGCTTGTTGTCGAGCTTTATGGGGCCGGTTGATTCCATCATCTTGCTCGGGCAGCAAGTCCAGGAGATGCGCTCGTCGATGGAACGCGTGCAAGACGTGCTGGAATATCCAGCGGATGCAAACGAGACCAAGGAAAGCGTACAGAACACAGAAAAGAAACTGACGGGTGCTGTTGAAATCGACCATGTGACGTTTGGGTACTCGCCGCTCGAGCCACCGTTAATCAAGGATTTCTCGCTCACGTTGAAACAGGGATCATGGGTTGCGCTCGTCGGGTCATCCGGTTCGGGAAAGTCAACCATCGCAAAACTGATCAGCGGCTTATACGAGCCCTGGGAAGGCGAAGTGCGATTCGACGGTATCCCGCGCAAGGAAATCGATCCCGAGCAGTTGCACGGGTCGCTGGCGGTCGTCGACCAGGACATCATGACACTTCCGGATACGGTGGATGCAAACATTCGACTCTGGGACCGGTCCATCAAAGATTACGAAGTCGTATTGGCCGCTCACGATGCGGATATCCACGATGCTATCCTCGAGCGTGAGGCGGGCTACCGCGAAATCATCGCGCCTCGTGGTCGCAACTTCTCGGGAGGTCAGCTGCAGCGTCTCGAAATTGCACGCGCATTGGCAGCCGACCCCAGCATCATCATCCTTGACGAAGCCACAAGCGCCCTCGACGCAAAAACCGAGGCCCATGTCATCCAGGCTGTGCGAGACCGCGGAATCACCTGCATCGTGGTCGCGCACCGGCTGTCAACCATACGCGATTGCGACGAAATCATCGTGTTGCGCGATGGCTCTGTCGTTGAGCGCGGCACGCACGATCAGCTGAT
>CACZSV010000117.1 GCA_902783925.1 uncultured Coriobacteriaceae bacterium | reverse complement strand
GTGCACGGCCGCAGCCGGACGGTCCGCACACCTTTGCTCCCAGGGGAAGAAGGTGAACGGCTCCGATAGAGAGGCCCGGCGCACCTTTGGCCGAGACAGCAGAAGGTGCACGTCCCGGGCGCTGGAATCCATGCACCTTCGGCCGGAATCCCAAAAGGTGCACGGCTCCGATAGAGAAGCCCATGCACCTTTGGCAGAGACAGCAGAAGGTGCACGTCCCGGGCGCTGGAATCCACGCACCTTTGGCCGGAATCCCAAAAGGTGCACGGCCGTGCTGGTATGCGGGCCGCGTCGTGCGGAGCTAGAACCTTGCTTAGCGAAATGCCGCTGTCACGATCGCTCCGAAAGGCTTTAACTTCGCGCGGACTCGTCCTTGTATTCAGCAGCGCTCATCCGTATTGCGGCTGTCAAATTCGGGCTATATCGAGGGCATCTACGGAGCCGCCCTTAGGCTCGCGCTCTAATCTAGTCGATAATCCAGGCGCTTGTGAATCCGCCGATCACGGCGTCTTGATCGTGTCCATGACGCTCGCCATTCCAAGACTCGTCAATGGGAATGCGCTTGCCGGAGTAATAGTTGGCGGGATCTGCGCAATAGAAGGTGTCCGTCGCCTCGTCGTAGTCGGTGAGCAGCACGGCGTGGGGGACACTGGAATCGTATGCGGCAATGCCTTCGGGATGCTCCTCGAGCAATGCGATAAGGCTTTCTTTAGTCGGCTCGATCGAAGTGTAGGAAACAGAGTAGCCCGCAGTCGTGAATTCGTTTTTCACGCCTGCAGATGCCCAGCCGTCTTCGGCAACAAATGTCTCGTCGATGGCCTGCCAATCGCTCATGCCGTCGAGGTATGCGGCGCGGCGGACCATCATGGCGGTCGATGCGATTGTGCAGCGACCCGAACCTGATTGCGCAAAGTAGAATTCGCCTGCCATGGAATCGTCGCTGAAGACCTTCATGTGAGCGTCTTTAAGGGCGTGCGTGAGGGGCGTCGCGGAATTAGAAACGGCGGCGCTAGCGCTCGTCTGCGCGTTTGCAGCGAATGGGAAAAAACAGGAAAGAGCGAAAACAGTTGCGAATGCGAAAGAGTAGAGAAAACGACGTGAACGAGTAGAGCTGCTTAGCATATACATCCTTTGATTGACTACATTTTCTGCTACGTTTTTGTCAAAGGCGACAAAGCGTTGCGGGTAGGTACCTTATATGTTTGGGGCGAATATGGAGCAATATGCACAGGCTCGGCACGTTTTCTGCACGCCTGCGTCATGATATATATGCAAAGTCTGGA
Source organism: uncultured Coriobacteriaceae bacterium (assembly GCA_902783925.1). Classification (GTDB taxonomy): domain Bacteria; phylum Actinomycetota; class Coriobacteriia; order Coriobacteriales; family QAMH01; genus QAMH01. The sequence continues at coordinate 3,267 of CACZSV010000117.1, read as the reverse complement.
TATATTCTTCGCAAAATATTCATAAGACGGGGCATATCAGGATATGCACCCTGCTTTGCGGCTTTCGCCTGACTACTTCAGCTGGCCTGCGAATGCGTAAAAGCCAGGCGTGTCGACAATCGCGTCGATTTCGAAGAGCTTCTGCCAGATGGCGCTTTCTTCGCGCGCTTCCTTGAGCCCGAGGCTCACGCCGGCGGCGACGGCATCATGATGCGAGTTGATACCATTTCTTCCCGTTCCATGCGCTATGCAGAAGCGACCTTCCTTTACCAGAAGTCGCGCACATGTCTCGACGAGTGCGGGGCGATTCATGAAATGGGGATATGCGTTGTAGATGACGATGCTGTCGAATCTGCTTTCTCCCGTGAGCTTGCAGGCGTCGATGGCGTCAAACTCGATGTTCGGATAATCCGCCCAGCGCTCCTGCGCCTTGCGTATCATCTTCTGTGATATGTCGACGCCCAAGATATGCGCTGCATCAAGCTGCAGATAGACGGGGATCATTACGCCGAGACCGCAGCCCAAATCGAGCACGCGCGATCCTTCGACGACACCTGCCATAACCGCGACGGCGGCCTGTACCGTGCTTTTGGTATGTTTTTCCATTTCCTCCCACATGGAGGCTTTCTCATCAAAATACGCTGCTACTGTATCCACGTGTCTTCTCTCTTTACAACGGTACGACGATTCTATGATCATTGTGTTCGATGACCTCGGATTTCATGCCGTATACTCGTTCGATTTCTTCGGATGTCACAATCTCACTTGTGCCATATGCGTCCACTTTGCCGTCTTTGATGAACAAAAAACGGTCGCAATGCTTCAGCGCCAAGTTCATGTCGTGCATCACGGCAAGCGCACCGATGCCACGCTGCTCGACCTCTTTGCATACGAGCCGCATAACCTCTTGCTGGTTTGATGGGTCGAGATTGTTTGTGGGCTCGTCGAGCAAGAGCGTCTCTGTGCGCTGGACAAACGCGCGAGCGAGCACGACAATCTGATATTCGCCGCCGGATAGTTCGTCGAGGTAGCGCAGCGCGTAATCTGCCAGACCGAGTTCTCCGAGCACCTCACTTACGATTGCGCGGTCTTGCGCGGAAGGCGCGGCGTCCATAAAGGGGCGTCTTCCCAATAGCACGGAATCGAAAACGGTGAGCCGGTTTGCGTGGCTGTGCTGCGACACGTACGCGATCTTGCGCGCGCGCTCTTTTCTATCTACTTGAGCGATGGGCACACCATCGAGCAGCACTTCTCCTGCATCTGGTTTATACGCTGCTGTCATCAGCGAAAGCAAGGTGGATTTTCCGCAGCCGTTTTGGCCGAGCACCGCTGTGAAAGTGCCCGGTTTGACGACAAGGGAGATATCGCGGAGCAGGGGGGAATTCTTGCCGAAAGCAAACGCGAGGTTCTTCGCCTCGAGCATCAGCGATGCACCCCCTTGAACAACAGGTAGATAAAGATGGGTGCGCCGACAAACGAGGTTATCGCGCTGATGGGCAAAATTAGCGGCTGTACGATAACGTGGCAGAGCATGTCGCTTGCCAAGAGTAGGCCAGCGCCAGCCAACGCGCTTGCCGGCAGAAGGTAGCGGTAATCTGCACCCAGAAGCCGGCGCATGATATGGGGGGCCACCAAACCGACGAAGTTGATGATTCCGCAAAAAGCGATGACCGTCGAGGCTGCCGCTGAAGCGACTATCATACTGGAGAGCCTCACGCGGCTTACGGAAATGCCAAGCCCATGCGCTAATCCCTCGCCGCTTTCGATCGCGTTGAAATTCCATCGATTGATGAAAAAGAAAATGGACGCTAATACCGTGACAACGGCCATGATTGCAATCTGGGGCTTTGTCACGCGGGAAAGGTCACCGAAGGTCCAAAACACGACGGCGGCAACTTGCGAGTCTTCCGCAAAGTATTGAACCATCGTCGTGCCTGCTGTGAACAGCGCAGAAAGAGCAACGCCTAGCAAGACGATGCTCTCTGGCGTCATCTCGCGAAATCGCGAAAGCGCCAGAATGATGACGGTCGAGAGCATAGCTCCTATGAATGCAAAGATAACCGTAGATAGGGGGTCGCCTGTCGTCACGCCTTCGTAGGAGACGGAGTTTTCGATTCCGCCTCCGGAGATGACGATGATGGCGATACTTGCGCCAAATGCCGCGCCCTGCGCGATGCCGAGTGTGCTTGCCGAGGCAAGCGGGTTACGTAGGGTGGATTGATAGGCGCATCCGGCTAACGCGAGCGCGATGCCGGCGATAATCGCCGTGAGCACGCGCGGCAAGCGCATGTTCTGAACGATGGCGTTTGTCTGCGTATCTGCGAGCCCGAAGGCACCCGCGGTTATCTGAGCGGGGGAAAGGTCATAGGAGCCGATGCTCATCGACCAGATGGAGAGTGCGGCGACGAGTACCACGAGGGCGGCCATAACGAGGCGCTTATGGCGAATATAGCCACCATAAGCGCTCTCGATATCCGATACCTGTGGCGGTAGATTTACTTCTGTCAGCTTATCTTCTTGCACAAAATTTTATTATGCCAGAGGCGGGAATTTCTTGAAGCCCATCTGGTTTTGCTGCATGACATTGTAGAAATCGAAGCCGCCAAGCATGGTTTCGTAGATTTCCTTGTATTTGGCATCCAGATCGACGCCCTCGAATGCCTGCGGGTAGATGGTTGCGCCGATAAAGTACGTATCGCAGATGCCCGTGTCGACATTCGTGCCGTTGAAGTTGAAGAACGGCTGCGTGAAGAGATGGTCTTCTTTGAAGGCCTTCAAGCCGTCGAAGAATTCTTTATTCGACGCGTAGTCGGTCTTGAGCATGTCGAGGTTGCCGGCGTTGAGGAACATGTAATCCGGGTTCCATTGGCCAATCTGCTCGATATTGACGTCGAGAGCACCATCTTGACCTGTCTGATCGGCGACGTTCTTAGCGCCGAGAACATCGGTAGGGGCGTAGTGCGCATAGGTTCCGCCCCAGCTCTTGGCACCTTTGTAGTTAACGGCACCAACGTAGACGGTCGGCTTGTCGGCATCGGCGATCTTCGCCGTGCGATCGGTGAGGTCCTTTTCCCATTCCTTCATCTTGGCGATGACCTTATCTGCGTGCTCTTTGGTGCCCAAGGCTTCGCCCACGCACGTGATGGATTTGTAGACGTTATCGGTGAAGAGCTGGTTTTGATAGGTGATGCCGATAACCGGAATCTTCGTCTTTTCCTGGAGCTGATCGCACTCTTCTTTGCTCCTGCTCGAGATGATGACATCGGG
>CACZSV010000116.1 GCA_902783925.1 uncultured Coriobacteriaceae bacterium | reverse complement strand
TATTATCGCCTCGCCTCCTAATGCGAGATTCTTGGGTTAAGTTTCAATAGCATTGAAAGCCCTGAAACCCCGATTTACGGTCAACTTGCGAACTCTGTCAATTTCAGCAGCAAAAAAGGCCAGAGCAAAAACGCTCTGACCTTGTCTTTTAACTGGTCGGGTGGACAGGATTCGAACCTGCGACCCCTTGACCCCCAGTCAAGTGCGCTACCAAACTGCGCCACCACCCGATGCGTTCTCTGCAGGCGCTTACGAACCCGAAAAACAAATTTGCGGCCCCTGCGCCTCACACGCGAGACGGTATCTTACCACAATAAACCACCGAGCTCATATCATTTTTGCTTTCCTACGGATTGGCACGCAGAAAAGCTGCCGCTACGTCACCCCCCTACATGACGCGATCGCTGCGCTGCCACGAACCCCGATTTATAAACGATGACTTGACGACGACTTGCGCGAATCTCGACCTATGCACGATTTGAACCCCGATAACAGCGAACCCGGCTACGATAACCGCCTGCTTCCTGACCTTGCTGTTGCAAAATAGGCGAGAATTCTCGAAATCTCGTACGAGGGTTTCAAATTATTTCCAATATGGCGTCGTCATGCGGCTCAAGGAGGACTTTCGGCATGCAATGTATTCCAATCCAAGCAGCATATTCTCTATAACACCACGTCAATTGCGTAGTTTTGCCTCTGCCAAGCGAACCGCTCGCCAGACATAATAGAGCCCGATTCTTGCGTATACTTACAGTGAATACCCCCGTGAACGGGGAAAATTGTGCCCAATTGACAATAAATTTATTTACATGCGGCGCAAGCGTGCTATAGTACCTGCGGCAAGAAAAACCAACTATGAGGAGGACTAATGCCCTTACCCAAGATGACTGCAGCACAGCGTACCGCTGCGCTGGAAAAGGCAAAAGAGGCTCGCGCAAAGCGCGCTAAGCTCAAGGCTGACATCAAGGCCGGCAAGATTTCGCTCAAGAAAGTGCTCAACAGCAAGGATGAGATCGCAAAGAAGACGAAGGTCCAGCAGATCCTCGTTTCTCTTCCCGGTGTGGGCAAGGTTTCTGCTCAGAAGGCTATGGAAGAGATCGGCATCGCCGAGAACCGTCGCGTTGGCGGTCTTGGCAGCGCCCAGAAGGAAAAGCTCATCGAGCGCTTTGGCAAGTAATTAAAGCCAATTCATATTGAGAAGACGGCCCGTTGGGTAATCCCAGCGGGTCGTTTCTTTTGCGCGTAGTGAGCGAGCACGATGAGGCGCACCCCAATTTGAGTTTCGATAGCTGGAAGGGCCCATTACGTGACCAAGGTATAATGTAGCTGTATGACAGGAGCGCCACCACGAGGGACGAGCACATGAGCAGCAGAAAGCCTTCGGCAAAAGCAAAGCGCGTACAGCAGTTCAAATCGCAGCTCGGCAACATGGACGACGTATTTGCCGCAGAGCAGCGTCGTGGAAAGCGCGTGTCTGCCAAAAAGGAGGCCGTAAGGCGCGAGAAGGCTTGCGAATCGAAGAACCGCTACTCCACGCAATGGGAGGCGCAAGAGGCAATTGCTACCTGCGAAGCGTACGGAACAACAGGCCTGAAAACCTACCGTTGCCCCTACTGCAACGGCTGGCATTTGACATCGCATCCGTGGGATGAGGGCTAAGTCGTTAGGAAATTATGGGCTACACGATCCGACATATGGATAGCAACGAGTACGCGTTGCTCGAAGACTTCCTTTACGAGGCGATTTACGTGCCGGAAGGCTTCGAGGGCAAGATTCCGCGCTCGGTCATCTACGACGATCCCAAATGTCGCGCCGCCTTCGAAAGATTTGGAGAGCTGCCCGATGACCGCGCTTTGGTCGCCGTTATTGATGGCAACGTGATCGGCGCGTGCTGGGTGCGCACGACTGATGAGTACGGCCACATTGACGACGCAACGCCCTCGTTTTCGATATCGCTTTACAAACAGTGTCGTGGTCAGGGCATAGGCACAGCAATGATGCGGCAGATGCTCGACGAGCTTTGCGATGCCGGCTATGCCCGCGCATCGCTTTCCGTTCAAAAGGACAACCCCGCGCTGCACCTCTATGAACGACTGGGCTTTCAAATCATCGGCGACGGCGCTGACGATACCGAATGGCTTATGACGATTGAGCTTGCGCCATGAAACTCGTATTCGCCTCGGATTCGTTCAAGGGCACGCTCTCGAGTGCGAGAATTGCCGAGCTGTTGGAGAAGGCAGCGCAAACGACGTTTCCCGAAGCCCAATGTATCTCATGCCCCATTGCCGATGGTGGCGAGGGCACGATTGATGCCATAGCTCACACGCGCCAAGGCAAACGCATTTCCCTTCCCGCGCATGACGGTCTTATGCGCTCCATCGAGGGTGAGGTTTTCGTATGCGACGGCACAGCGTTCATCGAAGCTGCTTCAACCTGTGGCCTGACACTTCTCGAATACAGCGAGCGCAATCCACTCGCCACAACGAGCTATGGCCTGGGAGAATGCATACGCTTCTCCCTTGACCAGGGATGCGAAACAATTGTCATAGGCTTGGGCGGATCGTGCACGAACGATGGCGGAATGGGTTGTTTGCGGGCACTTGGCGTTCAGTTCTTCGATGCCGCTGGCTTTGAACTGTCTGGATACGGTGCTGATTTATCAGCTGTTGCGCGAATTGATGAGCATGGATTGCATCCTCGAGCGCAAACCGCGTCAATCAGCATCCTGAGCGATGTGGACAATCCGCTGCTGGGATCTTGCGGCGCTACGTACGTATTCGGCCGGCAGAAAGGCGCCGATGATGCTGGCATCGAAGCCCTCGAGGCGGGCATGGAGCATTTCGCGCAGGTCATCACCGAAACGCATCCCATCGTGAATTTTAGCTCTGCAGGCTACGGTGCCGCCGGGGGCTTGGGCATGGCGCTCTCGGTGTTCCTCAAAGCCACCATCCGCCCCGGAATCGCTGAGCTCTTGAACCTGATGAATTTCGACACGCTCATCGCGGAAGCAGATCTTGTAGTGACAGGCGAGGGCAAGCTTGACGAGCAATCCTTGCATGGCAAAGCCATAAGTGGCGTGGCCACACGAGCGAAGAAGGCTGGAATACCCGTAGCGGCTATCTGCGGAACAGTTGCCCTCGATAGCAACGGATTGCAAGAACTGGACTTGTTCCGTGTGGTCGATGCAAGCGAGGGGCAAGATATTGACAGTGCCATGGAGCACGCAGAGGAGAACTACCTGAAAGCTGCAGAGAAGCTGTTCTCCTCGTTATGAGGGTCCATGCCCATTACGCATGCTTTGCAGGCGCACATTTGATGCTGGCAACCCAGAAAACGAAACCCCATGGATCTTAGAACACTTCGCTACTTACCGCGGACCATCTTGTCAAAGTCACTGATTTCCACAGAGGTCGATGGTATGCTTCTCGTATAGGTTATCAAGCGAGAAAGCGAGGGGAGCATGAGCACTTCAAGTATCGACACAAAAGCATTTCGTTCATTAAGCTGCGGGGTATATATCGTCTCGGCCAAAAACGGCACAACAATGGCAGGCTGCATCATCAATACGCTTCTGCAAGTCACCTCATCTCCCGCACGCGTGACCATTGCCATCAACAAAGAGAATTACACAACAGGCGTTATTCTGGAATCCGGGCGTTTTGAAGCAAGCGTTCTCGCAAAAAGCGCTTCGATGGAGCTCATTGGACGTTTCGGTTTCCAGACAAGTGCAGACACAGACAAATTTGCTGACACAGCCCACGAATTCGACGATGCCGGAACCCCCTATGTTTCTGAAAACACTGTCGCTCATTTTGGAGCACGTGTCATTGACAAAGTCGACGTCGGGTCGCACTTCGTTATAGTCGGAGAAGTCGAATTCGCGAGCGTCCTCTCAAACGAGGAGCCCATGACATATGCCTATTATCATCTTGTCAAGGGCGGAAAGACACCGCCAAAAGCATCGAGCTTTATCAGCTCGGAATCCGACGCGGAGCCATCAGCTAACGCTCAACCAGAACAACCCCAAGAAGATGCACCGCGCATTGGCTGGCGCTGCAAGATCTGCGGCTATATCGTAAAGACCGAAGAACTGCCCGATGACTTCAAATGCCCCATGTGCGGTATGGGACGCGACATGTTCGAACGCATCGAATTGTAGTTGGACTTGCATCTTGCCAAGGACCGCGTGACAAAAGGAAGAGTCTTCCTTTTGTCACCTGCGCTCCTTCACGATAACAACCGAGAAGTAATCAGCATCATCCTCGATATCGGCAAAGCGCTCGAACACCTTTTCATCGGGCAAGCCGCAGTTCGCCACCATGCTCGCATCCTCGAGCTGACCGTGCGCTTCCAGCGTATCGCGCAGGTCGTGCACGGCGCTCCCTGATTTCATGAATACTTTATTGGCCGGGACATCCAAAACATCGTCGATGTCCGATGCCATGACCGGCGCCACCAATAGACGCTCGGGCCCTTCGCAGAGCGTTGTGCCCAAGCGTGCAGCACAGGCAGAAAACGACGTGACACCGGGAATGACTTCTGCCTCGTAACCACGTCCTACGACGATATCGTGAACGTACATATAGCTTGAGTATATGGCGATATCGCCCAAGCACAGATACGCCACCGTCTTACCCGTATCGAGCAAAGCACATAGGTCATCGGCGATCTTTTCGTACGCCACGCATGCGACATCATGTTCGCGCGTCATGGGCGTTGCGCAATCGAGCAGCTCCTTGCCCGCTAAATATTCTTCGGCAATCGAATATGCCGTCTGGCGTTTATGACCAATATTGGGAATGGCAATGACATCGGACTCACGGATGATACGCACTGCCTTCAATGTCATGAGTTCGGGATCGCCCGGACCCACGCTAACACCATAGAGCTTTCCTCGCATTACATATCCCCTCAAGAATCAATACCCCCTCGAATTGTAGTCCTGAAGCCCGAATAACGCAGCAATCCTTTTCTTGTTATGGGAACTTCTGCAAAAAAATGCTTCATTAATTAGACAACTCAAATCTTCAGTGGTACGCTCGTAAAGTTAGTCAATGCTTACATTTAGAGGTACCCTATGAATCGAGAGGCGTTTCTTCGCATAGACAATCTCAAGAAAGGCTACGGCGAAGGAGAAGCGCACGTCGAAGTGCTTCAGGGAATAAGCACCGCAATCAATAGAGGTGAGGTTTGCGTGCTGCTTGGTCCATCGGGCTCCGGCAAATCGACCTTTCTCAATCTCGTCGGCGGGCTCGAGCCTGCAGACAGCGGAACGATCTGGGTCGGCGGCACCGAACTCACAAAGCTCTCCGATCGAAACCTCGTTGAATACAGACGCCGCGAGCTTGGTTTTGTCTTCCAGTTCTACAACCTCGTGGGAGATTTGACCGTCCAAGAAAACATCGAGGTCTGCGAGTATCTCTCCGAAAACCCGCTTCCCATTGGCGAACTGCTGAGGTCACTCGGGCTTTGGGAGCATCGCAGGAAATTCCCGCATCAGATATCGGGCGGCCAGCAGCAGCGCTGCGCGATCGGGCGCGCTCTCGTGAAAAATCCGAGTCTTCTTCTATGCGACGAGCCCACAGGCGCACTCGATTACAACACATCCAAGGAGATTCTTGCATTGATGGAGCAGGTCAATCAGGAATATGGCTGCACTATTGTCATCGTCACGCATAATGACGCGATCAGGCACATGGCGCATAGAATCTTACGTCTGCGTAACGGCCAGTTTGTTGAAGACAGCATCAACACCGATGTGCGCCCCGCATCTTCATTGGAGTGGTAGATGCGCAATCCACTCAACAAGCGTTTCCCCCGAGATGTTAGGAACAACCTTGGCAAATACCTCGGAATGTTCTTGATGATGGTGTTTGCCACTTCATTTACAAGCGGATTTCTGTTGGCGGCAAGCAGCATTGAGAAGATAGTGCTCGATATGCCCAAAACCTACGCCATCGAAGATGGCCGCTTCACCTGTGATTTCGAAGCCGAAGACGACGCTATCAGCGCCGTCGAAGCACTCGGCGTCACCGTTGTGAAGGATTTCTATAACGAAAGACCACTCGATTTGGGCAGCTCAGGCGATGGCGCAAGCAATATAACCGCACGAATCTACCCACCGCGCGAAACGGTGAATATCCCCAATTTTGCCGAGGGGCGAGCACCCGAGGCAGACAACGAAATCGCACTCGACCGTGTCTTCATGCAGGAAAACCATGGCCTTTCCATTGGCGATACGGTGCTCGTGGATGGCAAGGAATTTACAATCTGCGGCGTGCTCACCTATCCCGATTATCAAGCGCTATTTCAAAATAACTCGAGCTTCATGTTCGATGCACTCACATTTTGCGTCGCCGCTGTTTCGCAGCAGGCATACCAGAATCTCAATTCCGGCAATGAGGTCTACAACTACTCGTACACCTTTAATAACCCGAATCTCGACCTCGCAGCGCGCACCGACATTGAAGAAGATATGCTCGATGCGCTATCCGACCACGACACATTTGTAAACAATCTCATCGATGCGCATGACAACCAGGGGATCGGCTATGCGCTCGATGACGTCCAAGGCGATCAGACCATGTGGACGGTCCTGCTGATCGTACTCGTAGTGATTATGGCGTTTGTCTTCGTGGTGCTTACCGACGCAACGATCGAATCGGAAAGCTCAGTCATCGGTACCATGCTTGCAAGCGGATGGCGCAAGAGAGAGATAATCGCGCATTATATGGTCCTGCCCGCCATCATCGGCGC
>CACZSV010000115.1 GCA_902783925.1 uncultured Coriobacteriaceae bacterium | reverse complement strand
CGGCCCCAGCAGCGTGCCACAGGCGAGAAAACCAGCTACCTGCGCGGCAAACGAAGCGGGAAACCGACTCACGATGGCAAGCGCCATGCGCCTGAGAAGGCCGGTTTGACGCATGCCGAGCCCCAAGGCAAAGGCGCAGACGAGCAGCCACCATGTCGGGTTCGAAAAGGTCACGAGCGCGGTTGGCACCGATATGCCACCGACGACAACAAACAGCACCACCATCAAGAGGGCCGTAGCAAATTCGGGCAGAACTTCGCAGATCCACCACACGATGGCGCCGGCCAGGATGCCCAATACGATAGCACCCTGCTGCCCCAAACCGTCGACATGCAGCAGCAGCGGAATGCAAACGCCAACGACAACGCCGGCAATTGCACCGACGATGCGCTTCACGTGCTTCTTGTCGATTGCAGCAGCCATATCAACCTGTGTTCAACTTTGCGACTTCTCGGCGTGCTTCGCCTCATCCCAGAGCTTCTGAATACCCTGTGGCGTCAGCTCTTCGACACTGCACCGATGCGCACGTGCCGCTTGCTCCACATAGCGCCAGCGGCGCCTGAACTTCGCGTTGCTCGCGCGCAACGCGCTTTCTGCATCCACACCAAAACGCCTGCAGACATTCACCGCGCAAAAGAGCATGTCGCCAAGTTCCAGCTCGAGCTCGCGCGCATTGCCCGACTCCTGTGCCTCGCGCACCTCCTCAATCTCTGAGAACAGCTGTTCCCAGATATCATCGACCGTATCCCACTCGAACCCGGCAGCAACTGCCTTGCATGAGATTTCCTGCGCTTCGGCCAACGCAGGTTGCGACTGCGACACAGAGTCGAGCAATCCTGTATCCATGGCATTCACATTTCCTCCTAGAGGGCTAAGACGCCCATGTGCTCGAGCAGGATTTTAATTCCTATCAAAATGAGCACAATTCCACCGGCGATACTCGCAGGCTTTTCGAAACGCGCTCCGAATTGATTGCCAATGACCACCCCCGCAAGCGAGAGCACAAAGGTTATGACGCCTATGGTGCAAACCGCAAAAACGATATCGACTTGCAAAAGGGCAAACCCCACTCCAACGGCAAACGCATCGATACTCGTGGCAATCGCGAGCATAATGAGCTCGGGAATGCTCAGCTTTTCCGCATCGTCCATTGCCTCTGCGTTGTCATGAACCGCATCCCAAATCATTTTGCCGCCGATAATCGCAAGCAGCCCAAAAGCAATCCAGTGGCCGATCGGTTCGACGAACGCCGCAAATTGACTTCCCAGCGCCCAGCCAATGAGCGGCATAAGGGCCTGAAACACGCCAAAGAACAACGCAATCACAAACGCATGCCGCATATTGATGCGACGCATGCCAAGGCCCTTGCATACTGCGACGGCAAACGCGTCCATAGACAGACCCACGCCAGTTAAAAACAGCTCGATGAGGCCCACGTCAGCCCTTCCCCTTCAGCAAGCTCTATTGGTAATTCAGGTGCAAGCTATTATGCCACGGCATCAGAATCGGGTGGCTGGCCCTCTGCTCGGTTCGTGTCCATGAGCGCTCGCTGCAACTCCTGCATACTTGGCGGAACCCAGGTGATGGCATCTGCGCCGGCCTCGATGGTCGCTTCGATCGATGCGCCAGTCTTTCCCCCACTTGCAATGATGGGGATGTCCGGATACTTCTCGCGAATCGCCTGCACAATGAGAGGAGTGTCCTTTCCGGCAGCCACATTGACCACAGCTGCCCCAGCATCGATTTTTGCCGCAATGTGCTCGTCGAAGGTGACCACCGTGAGGATGAGCGGTATGTCGATGCTGCTCGAAATCTGATGCACGTCTTCGACGCTGGTGGGTGAATTGACGATGACGCCATACGCGCCCTGCATCTCCGACTGCACGGCAATTGCGCTCGAGCGCGCACCGGTTGTCGTCGTTCCTGCGACGCCGGTGAAAACCGGTCTGCCGGCAGCATTCACGAGCGCCTGGGTAATGACGGGCTGGCAGGTAAAGGGATACACGGCAAAGACGGCATCGGCATCGCAATTGCAGATAATCGCGAGGTCCGTCGAGAACACGAGAGACTTGATGTGCCGGCCAAAGAACAGAATGCCTGGGCATTCGTCGATTTCTCTGGGAACGCCCAGCGGCATATGCCTGTATGTTCCGTCAATCGACTTGGGCTCGTTGCGCATGACAACGGTTTCGATGCGCGTCACATCAGAGTGGGAGTCGTTTTGATGTATTTCGCGTTGCTCTTTACCGGCAAACGGTCCACGTAGACTATGGATAAAAAGCCTATTCTTCATACACCCTCTCCCATCTCTAGCTGACTCATAGAGCTGCCCATGGCAAAGAGCATTTTTCCATTCGATGCATCCGCACGTCAATACAGAAGAAACGCTATACGAAACTGTTACTCTCTCTGTTCCGCCAGAGCTGACATACGGCGGGTTGCAATGAATTCTGTTTGCGGAGCGTTTTTCTCGTAAAGCGATGTACAATGCTCGGACTGTCTTGTACCCACATGCATCACACTCCATCGAAAGGCCAACTACGTGAAAAGCTGCCCGCGATCGATAAAACTTCAGGGTATCAGAAACATCCGCGACCTCGGCGGCATACCCGTGCGCGACGGGCGCTGCATAAGACGCGGCTTGATGTTTCGCGGAAGCGCGCTGAACGATGCGACAGACGCCGACCTCGCCTTTCTTCACGCAGAGCTTGGGATACAGCACGTCATCGACGTGCGCGTTGGATGGGAACGCGAAACGAAGCCCGACTTGCCGGTACAGGGCGCGCAGAACCAGTTCATTCCCTACTTCGACCAGGAGCTTGTCGGCATCGACTACCATAAGCCGCTCGAAGGCACGCGTGTCATTGGGCATGACTTCGCATGCGATCCTCTTGATTTTTACCAAACCATGGCCAACCCGCTTACTGCCGCCCAGATGGGAAAAACCATCCGCACAGTGCTCGACAACGCTGCGTCCAGAAAACCGACGTACTTTCACTGCAGCGGCGGCAAAGACCGCGTTGGCATCACATCGCTTCTCATCCTGGAAATCCTCGGGGCGTCGCGCGACCAGATACTCGAGGACTACCTGCTCACCAACGATTCGCGAGACGCACATCTTCAAGGCGTCTATGAGCGTTTCTTGCGCCTATGCGACGGCGACGAGGAACGCGCGCGAGCAATTACACGTGCCCACCGAGCGCGCAAGGAGAACGTCGACGCATACTACAGCGCTGTTGCCAGCAATTACGGCAGTATGGACAACTTCATCCGAACGCAGCTCGGCATAGACAACGAACTACGCAGGGTATATCACGAGAAATGCACCATCAGCTCGTAGGAAAGCATTCCTCAAAGATACGCTCGTTGAATTCGTCCGAAAGGTATATGGGAAGCTTCGATTTGGTTTTTTCTGTTGTTGGACCAGTTCCTCCAGCACCATAGCGAGCAAGGGCTTTGCAACACCACATCGCACTGCGCAGAACCGAAACCTTCAAGTACGCCCAGAAACGCTCCTCAAACGCACCCATGGAAAAGCGCCCGTTAACCGCTCGCCAATAGTCATCAAGAAACGCCTCGATGTTTTGTCGCGGGAACATGAACTCGCTATCCCAATAGGTCGTGGTCGGCGCAACGAAAAACGCGAGGTCCTGCGCCGGCTCCCCGATTATCGGGCGCTCCCAATCAACGAAGAATCCAGGGTTGTCGCAAAACCTTCCTGCATCGCTGGACTCATTGCGCGCCGCATCCTGCGCGCTTGCCTGCGGAATCAGAAAATGCGATGCCAGCGTCTCCGTATTTATGACGTGCATTGCGTCTTCGTGTGCGCACGACACATCTAAAGCCGGACGGGCAGCGTCAATATAACGTTGCATCCAGCGCGTTATTCGCGGCTCCTCGAACCCAGACTTGAGGTAGTACTCGAATCTCCCCATGCATTCATCGAAGAGCTCGTGCAGGGGATCTTCCGGCCTGTGCAGCGGACAGGTGCTGGAAACGGGAACGGCATGGATGTCGGCCATGAGCTGAGCGGCGCAATTCAAATCTCCCGGGCGCAGCAAATCGAAATCGAGCATCTCGCCTTCGCAAAAGCTAATGACCAGTACACCGTGCCCTATCAGCTGTTTCGACTCATCGATGTAGAGGGCTTTGGGTGTTCTGCCGCTTTGCTCGAGAACATGCAGGGCATCATATTCGTAGCGAACCTGATTTTGATGAAATGGCTGGGAAAGCACGTTGATGCGCAGCACAAACTTGCGTCCCGAAGCAGGGTCGTTAAACACGTAGTTGTTGTTGTGCTCTCCCCTACCAAGCGGTCTTGCTTCGAGCGGCGCATCCGCATCGATGCCAAGCGCATCCCGCAGCTCATGATTAACCCGTAGGTACGCGATAGCAGTTTCTGTTTCTCCCATATTGCCCATCTCATCAAACAGATATTGTGAGTTGAGTGTAGCACCCGCACTCACCAAAAGGCGCTAACAGCCATCATCCAACAAGGCCTTCTATCCGTTGTACTACCTGCGCTCGGTGAGGAGCGCCGACTCCCAAAGACCGTAACATCTCGTCAAAAGAAGCGGACTCAAGATAATCTCTGGATTTGGATAATCGCACCTCTCGCGAAAAACGTCTCACAAATCAATAATAGATTCAATTTACTCATTACCTACCTGCGTTTATCTATCATTACTATAGCTTTATGAGACGTTTTTTGTGTTGAGTCTTCATAGAGGCCTTTCCGGAACCGCAGGTCAGACTGCATTTATTTGCATGCACTATTCGCACCGTGACGAAAGTACACGCATTTTTCAAAGTCCTGACCTGCACAAATACAAATGCCAATATGCCAGCAATGACATACGGCCACCAAAACTCGCTTTTTCTTGAAGGTCCTTTTACCCCATATGCTCGATTAAAACGCGTTAGAAGGGCTGTCAGCGATTCACATTTTTGAGAATAATGCGAGCTTCTGAGATAAGATACGGAAGCGAATGGAAAACGAAAGCGGAGGGCACATGGATACCACTAGAAAGCACGAGCTACTCGTAAGGCTCACTTCCGCGCTTGCGGCAGAACGTGGTGAGACAGCACCATCAGAGCAGGCTGACACCGAAGAGCTCTGGGATTATTTCCGCGCATGCGTGAACACGCGCCCGCCCATGCAGGCAAGTGATACGTTTCTCACCGTTCAAGACGAGCTTTTGCGTGGCATAATCTCCGATGCCGGCATCGCGACTCTGCAAAACGCTGCGCAATCAGCCATCGATGATCGGCTGTTTCTCTGGCGTGGCGACATTACAACGCTGAAAGTCGACGCCATTGTCAACGCCGCTAACTCGCAGATGCTCGGTTGCTGGATTCCGGGTCATTTCTGCATCGACAACGCTATCCACACCTTTGCGGGCGTGCAGCTACGCTATGAATGTAACGAGCTTATGCAAGCTCAGGGCCACGAAGAGCCCACCGCACAAGCAAAGGTTACGCAGGCATGGAATCTTCCCTGCAAGCGTATCATTCATACAGTGGGACCCATCGCTATGGGCTCTCCCACGGAGCTTCATAGTGCCCAGCTAGGCCAATGTTATGAGAAATGCCTTGATGCCGCAGCGGCCGAAAACCTGCATGCCATCGCCTTTTGTGGAATCAGCACGGGTGTCTTTGGCTTTCCCGCAGAAAAGGCCTGCAAGATCGCCGTAGAGACGGTACGGGATTGGCTCGACACGCATCAAGACGCGAACATGCAGGTCGTGTTCAACGTTTTCTCCAAGCAAAACGAGCTGCTCTACCAAGAGCTGCTGCGCCCCGCTTCCTGATACCATCCCGCCGTGCCTTGATAAGAGAATCGGCTGGTCGTATGCTTGAGACATCACACATCACGAACCTGAGGACGTGAATGCCATGGGTTGCTATGAACGCGAGCAAGCGGCCATCGCCGCTGGAACGGGCAAACGCGGAGATGCCGCACGCGAGTACTTTGCAGAGGTCGACGCTGAGACAAGCGAGGAAGCATCGTGTCTCACGCACAGGCCCGACTATTCTAAGACGCTCTTTGCGCCTGAAAACGATGATATCTACCGAGAATTCTGTCGCTTTGTCGATCTCCCCAAGCCACGCTATTTCGATGCGGTCGAGAACCCCATATGCATCGATGGCTACACAGCTCCGGAAATCTACCGCATCATGCTCGGCTCGAACGCGCGCATCGTCGCGCTCGACGCGGGCGCTATCTACGGAACGCTCGCAAAGCTTCGCATGCAGCCGGAGCTTACCAAGAAGGTCCTTGCCTTCAAGCCAACCTGCTATCAAAACGGCTGCGGAAACACCTATAGGCCAGCGCAATAGGCTCAAACACAGTGAACGGCTAGCGCTTCGAGACGCATTCGCCTAGAAAAGCATCCATCTCGTCGATGAGCACGGGGTCTGCGGTATTTGCCTGTATCTTGTCTACGCCCGCGAGGAACTCATCGAGCACGTTTTCGGGAACCTTGCCTGCATATTCGTCATTCAGCTTTTGCAGCTGTTCTGTCTTCTGTGCGAGGTATTCGTTCGATTCTTTCGTGTAGAAATACGAGTTGTGCCCGTTACGGGTCGCCTCGTCCTTGACGATATACTGCACCGCCCGGTTCGTGATTCTATTGCGAGCGGCCATGATGGAAGCGCCATCGAACCCTATCACCTGGTCTTGCGTGCCGTGTATGACAAGCACCGGAACACTCACGCTGTTGACGCCGTCCACCGCTGATCTATTGGCCGCATCTCCAAAATCAAGCCAGCCGATCAACGAGACAAACGGCGCCTGCGTCATCGCGAGAGGCCCCACCAACGCACTCGTTGCTTCCATGATGATGCCCTGCGGCGTATCGAAACCCGACATTGCGATGCACCCGGCGATCTCATCGCCAAACGCCAACGAAGAAGCCACGCCATACGCACCCCAGCTATGCCCGACCAGCAGCACGGGAAGACCATCCGCCATGCCGCTTTTGCGGGCGAACTCGACCGCTGCATGCACGTCACGCGGCGCCTGGGCAAACCCGATTATCGAATCACCGTCGGACTCGCCGCAGCCAATCGCGTCGTAAGCGAAAACCTTCCAGCCTCGGTCGACCAAGCCCGTTATAAGCGCGAGGTAATCTTGATGCTGCGAATGGATCCCATGCCGAAAGACAACGAGCCCGCGCGGCTTCTGCACCGGAGCGTACACATGGCCCTGCAGGGTGCAGCCGTCGAGTTCGAAGGAAACATCGCTATACGGGTGACTTGCGGCGATATCTGCGTCGGTGAGCAAAAGCTTCGGCGCCTCCGGCGTATAGCGAGCATACGTATCATTGAGGAAATGGCGATCGATTGCGAACGACCCGCAGCAAAATACGAGGGCAATGCCGATGATAATGCCAATGATGATCTTCGTTCGTTTCTTCATAGCCAGCCCCACATAGTTTTTTCGCACGGCACCATGCCGTCAGACGGTATCACAAAAATGCAAGACCGCGCGCATGCTACTATCTACAGGCGAGGCAACGAGCACGAAAGGGCATCATATGATTATCGACATCACCGAAGAGAATTTCGAGCAGGAGGTTGTGCAAAGCGAGCTTCCCGTCGTAATCGACTTTTGGGCAGATTGGTGCGCTCCTTGCAAGGAACTCGAGCCCCGATTCGAAGAAGTCTCGCAGATCCTCGAGGGGCGCGTGAAGTGTGGACGCATAGACACCGCAGCGCAAAAAAGCTTACGTATTAAGTTTGCGGTGGCGGTTCTGCCAACGATCTCCGTCGTGCGCAACGGCACCTTCATCGATGTCGCAGATGCGCTGATGCCAACTGAAGAACTTGTATCACGCATCGAGCGAGCTCTTTCTGGCGAGCTCGACGAACAGCTCGCCAGAAAGCTGCGATAACAGCGACAAAGAAGCTATATACATATGTATGTATATAGCTTACATAGATGCGCTGTTAGGTTTTTCGTCAAGAAGGGATGTGCCATGAGAAAGACGGCAATCGCACTGGCATGCATGATGATGATTGCTTGCCTCGGCCTCGCTGCATAAGCCGTCTCATTTTGTTTTGATCATTCACTTATTGCTTTGCGCGCCAGGCAGACCGATAAATTCTGGAGAGAACTCGGCAATCGATAAGTATTTCGAGACATGCGTCAGAACGATCACATCATCGGGATTGTATCGCTCGATATAATCCTCGAATGAACTGGCAAAATGGTCATTGCCAGGCAATAAGAACGTGCTCTGATCATAGTTCGACGCAATAAACCTCGTAAGTAAATACGAAAGCGAATCGGTGATTACCAAAATATTTCGCCCATTGTTCGCTCCGGAGTTTCTTACTTCCATCTGCCCGCCGCCGAAATATTCGTAGTACATCGATTCGACCTCGTCAGAAGGAGTTACTTGACCTGACAAGACCCCGTCG
>CACZSV010000114.1 GCA_902783925.1 uncultured Coriobacteriaceae bacterium | reverse complement strand
TAAAGATGAATTCGACGAGTTTTGTCATAATCCAACCGAGGATAAAGCCGGCTACGAGTGAGAAGACCATGCCGTAGATGACTTTCATCCACTCGCTTGCCACGACGCCGGCGATGCCGTTCATGGCAATTGCGCCACCGGTGATTCCCGCGATAAGCGAATGCGATTTAGACGCAGGTATCCCCTTGAACCAGCAGAAGATCCCCCAGACAATAGATCCTATCATTGCTGCGATGAGGGCCATGAGCGCCTGGTGCGTGTCTCCGGAGAAGTTCACCATATTGAACATGGTATGCGCGACGGCTGTAGACACATAGGTCATGCCTACGAGCCCGACGAAGTTGAAAACCGCCGCAAGCGCGAGTGCAGCGCCTGGCTTGATGCAGCGCGTCGAGACGGCGGTGGCGATTGCGTTGGGGGCATCTGTGGCTCCGGATACTATGGTGACGCCGACGACGAGCACGAGAACGACGATAAGCGCTGGGTGGGACCCAGCTTGCGATATGAAAACAGAGAGCGTCAAGTCCATACAGGCAGCCCGTTCGTTTCTCTATAAACGCGTATGTATTCAGAGCATTCCCATTTTAACGTAGATTGCGGAGTACAAGAGGGTCATGGTATCGAATTATTTTCGAAAAAACGTAGCGAACAAGCATGTAATTTGCGCAAAATCCACCAATTCCAAGGCCGCTCGAGATATTTCAGACATAATGGTTAGATTCGTGTAAAGTGTGAGTAGTCGTTTGGCTCTACTATGTGTTCGTGAGGAGAATGACGAAAGTGTCGGATTACGTTTTAAGCTGCGAATCGACTGCAGATCTCTCTGCGGAGAAAATGAAAGAGCTCGGTATCGAGTATATTTGCTTTCACTTCTATCTAGACAATAAAGAATATCCAGACGATCTTGGGCAGACTGTGCCTTTTGACAAGTTCTACCAAGCTATGGCGAATGGCTCTGATACAAAGACGGCACAGATTTCAGCTGGCGAATATGAGGATTACTTCCGCGCTCTTCTTGAAGAAGGCAAGGATATTCTGCATCTTTCGCTCTCTTCGGGCCTTTCCGGCACGATCGAATCGGCAAAGATGGCCGCAAGCGACCTTGCAAATGAGTTTCCGGATCGCAAGATCTACATCATCGATTCTTTGGCTGCTTCGAGCGGGTATGGTCTCATTATGGCAACGCTGGCGGAAAAGCGTCAAGCTGGCCTGAGCATCGATGAGCTTCGTGACTGGATCGAGGCTAACAAACTTAGAATGCGACACTGGTTTTTCTCGACGGACCTCACTTTTTATGTCAAAGGTGGGCGTGTAAAGCCCACAGCGGGCTTCGTCGGCAACTTGCTCGGAATCTGTCCGTTGCTCGACGTCGACCTTGCCGGGCACCTTATTCCGCGCGAGAAGATTCGTTCTAAGAAAAAGGTCATCAAGCGTATAGTCGAGCAGATGGAAGCTACCGTGCGTGACGGGCATGACTATGACGGTCGCGTGTTTATCAGCCAGAGTGCCTGTTATGAGGATGCGAAAGCTGTTGCGGATCTCGTCGAAAGGACCTTTCCCAAGATGAAAGGGAAGGTCGAGATCTTCAGCATCGGTACGACTATCGGAGCCCATACCGGTCCTGGCACCGTGGCGCTGTTCTTCTGGGGTACCGAGCGCACCAATTAATGGCGCGAAGCTGTGACGCATGGTTCGCTCATGGCGACAGCGTCATCTGACAAGTCGTCGAGGGAAACGTGAATCAATACAATTAAATCTGTCCGATGCTTCTCTATCAATCGCTTGCGTGCGGAAACCACGCGCGTCTAAGCAGCGGGATGCCGTTCTGAATGGTCTGTTCGTCTGCTGCAGAAAAGCCGAGCAAGATAAGATTATCAGGGGCGTCTGCCGGGTTAAGCCAAAAACGGCGCGTGTGATAAACGCGAACGTCTTTTCTGCCGGCGGAGGTGACGAGGTCTTCCTGATCGAGCCCATTGTTAACGGCGAGCAGCACGAAAAGCCCTGCCTCTCCCTCGTGAATCTTCACTCGGTCGTCGAATTCTTGCCGGAGAAGATCCATGAGGAGCAGGTAGCGCTTGCGATACGCCAGCGTGGTGCGACGGACATGCTTTTCCATGAATCCCTGTTCTATGAATCTCTGCAAAGTCGCCTGCTCGATGCTGCATACGGTCGAGCGTGTTCCCCGATAGTTTTGCTCGTAGCGTTGCAGTAGGGAGGGCGGAAGGATGACAAAGCTCATGCGCAATGCCGGTGAGAGTATCTTTGAGAACGTGCCAAGGTAGATAACGCGTCCCCATTGATCCATCGAGTGCAGCGAAGGCACGGGGTGCGAGTTGTACCGGTAGCTGCTGTCGTAATCGTCCTCGAAGATAAACGCGTCATTTTGCACGGCATGGGCGAGAAGCTGCGCACGCGTGTTCTGGTCCATGCACCATCCAAACGGGAACTGGTGCGATGGGGTGGTGTATATCAGGCGCGCATGGCTTTTCTCGACATCTTCCATGAATAATCCAGGCCCCGCGTCGCTTCGCAGGCCCTCGAGGGTAAAGCCAGCATTGCGAAACATGGCATGCGCGGCATAGTACCCGGGATCATCCATGGCTACACGGTCGCGAGCAGGGTCGAATAGACCGAGTACAAGCGCAATAGACTGTTGAGTGCCGCTCGTCATGATGATTTGCTCGGGCCTGCACGTGACGCCACGGGTCCTGGCAAGATATGAGGCGATTTGCAAGCGCAGGCCACGATTGCCCCGCTTTGTGCTGTACGTTGCCAGCCCACGTGCGTTGCCCTGCGATAGCACATCCGCGGTGAGGCGACGCCAGATATCGATGGGGAACACGTCGTTGCAGAGGTTTCCATAGAGGAAGTCGTAGCTATACTGCTCTTTGACGGAGTCGAGGGGTACCTCATCGTCTGGTGCCGTCGAACAAGAGGCTATGTCTTTTAGCTCGTCAAGTGCGATGTCGCATACGATATAGCCAGAGCCCTGCCGTGACCTCACGTAGCCTTCGACGCAGAGCTGCTTGTAGGCGTTGTCGATTGTGTTGCGTGCGATGCCAAGCTGGGCCGCGAGCTTGCGGATGGATGGGAGCTTGTCCCCGGGATCAAGAACTCCGCAGGCAATGCCATCGCGTATGCATTGGTATATCTGCCGATACATTGGGATATTGCTGCTTTTGTCAACGTGTATTTCCACCGTATCACCACGTTAGCTGTCAGAATGCTCGCCCATCTTTGCGGGCAATCATACCTCAGCTCGTTGCAATGTGTCTTAGTCGAAATTTCATAATCAGCATGCATTAATGGGTACATCAGTGCATTGAACTTTGCCTGTCATGAGCTTTTCTCTTCCCTCTTTGTCACGCAGGATGGCGCGACGTTGCTATAGTCGCGTGCTGCAAGATGGTAGTATGTGCGCACTGCACCAACAGCAAAGGCAAGGTTAGATGGCTTACTATCTGGGATGCGAGAATGTGGGGCTCGAGTTTCCCACGGCAAAACTATTCGATGCGCTGACGCTCGGGGTGAACTCCGGTGACCGCATTGGGATAGTCGGGCGTAACGGCGACGGCAAGTCGTCGCTTCTCGGCGTGCTTGCTGGTGTGGTCGAGGTCGACACGGGGCGTGTCGTGCGAACGGGCAATGTGACATGCGGGTTTCTCGCTCAGCGCGATTCTCTCGACGACGAGCTGACGGTTGGGCAGGCTGTCGTGGGCGACACGCCCGATTACGTCTGGGCATCAGATGCAAAATGCCGCACAATAATTGCCGAGCTGACACAGGGTATCGATTGGGATTCGCGCGTTGGAACGCTCTCTGGCGGTCAGCGCAGGCGCGTGGACTTGGCGCGTGTGCTCATTGGCGATTACGACGTGCTTATGATGGATGAACCTACGAATCATCTGGATATCGAGGGTATCCATTGGCTGGCTGAGCACCTCAAGACGCGTTGGCGCGAGGGCGAAGGCGCGCTCTTGCTCGTCACACACGATCGCTGGTTTCTGGATGAAGTCTGCCTGAACATGTGGGAAGTGCATGACAGCGTCGTCACGCCATTCGAGGGCGGGTATTCCGCGTATATCATGCAGCGCGTCGAGCGCCAGCGTCAGCAGGCAGTGGCAGAGAGCAAGCGCAAAAACATACTGCGACGCGAGCTTGCCTGGCTTGCCCGTGGCGCTCCGGCGCGTTCCACAAAGCCGCGGTTTCGCGTGGAAGCCGCCGAATCGCTCATCGCAGACGAGCCGCCTTTGCGCAAGAAAGTTGAGCTCAAGCGCACGGCGATGTCGCGTTTGGGTAAGAAGGTCATCCACATCAAGAATGCGAGCGTGAGTTTTGATGGGCGCGAGATCGTAAAACCGCTCGAATGGAATATAGGCGCTGGAGACCGTATTGCGATTCTCGGAACCAATGGTGCGGGCAAAACGACGCTTCTGCGTCTGCTCGAAGGAAAACTCGCGCCAAGCCGTGGACGTGTCGAGATTGGTCAGACCGTCAAGTTTGCCGTGCTCACCCAGCAACTTGATGAGCTCGAGCAATATGCCGATGACCGCGTGCGCGAGCTGTGCCAGCGTTATAGAACGCAGGTCGAAATGGCGGATGGTCGCAAGATGTCGCCTATGCAGCTGCTCGAGGAGCTTGGGTTCGAATCGGACCAGTTCAGCTGTCCGGTACGTGATCTTTCGGGTGGCCAGAAACGTCGCCTGCAGCTTATGCTCATCCTGCTTGACCATCCCAACGTGCTCGTTCTCGACGAACCGGGAAACGACCTCGATACCGATATGCTCGCGCAGCTCGAAACGCTGCTCGATACCTGGCCGGGTACGCTCATCATCGTGAGCCACGACAGGTATCTGGTGGAACGCGTGACTGATAATCAATATGCCCTCATCGACGGTGAGCTATTGCATATGCCACGTGGGGTGGAAGGCTATCTCGAAGAGCTGCGACGGCGCGAACTATCCGAGCAGGCCGCTGCGCCTAAGGCCGAACCCGAGCAAAAGCAGGATGTAGGTTTGGGACAGCGCGAGCTGCGCGAGATCAAGAAGAAGCGTAGTTCGACCGAACGCAAGATGGGCACTGTGCGTGGGAAGCTCGAGGATGCGCGTGCGGCGCTGCTGGAGATTGATGGAACCGACTATGTCGCGCTCGGCGAGCAGCAGGCAAAGATAACGCAGCTTGAGACTGAGATCGCGAAGCTCGAAGATGCCTGGCTCGAGTATTCAGAGCTCTTGGGCGAATAAGATTGCTGGCGCGGCACGTGCCGGGGTGCGCTTCATAGCGTTCGGGGTCGAAGGTTTGCGATGCTCGTTCTTCATGAAGACCGCGCCTGCTTCAGGGTGCAAACACGACAAGCGGTTCGCTTGCCGAGCTGAAATGAGGTTTTTTCGCGACGGGTTTTGGTATTCGGCCCAAATCGTGGTAGCATCTGCAGACATGCGTTTTAAGCTCGGGAGAGAATGCTCTTCTGTCGAGCGAGTACTGTTGCCGGACTAACGAGGGTATATGGCATATAGAAATAGGACCACGAACCATGGCTCCCATAGCAGCGATGACTCTTCGCCGTTGGGTGTCGATCGGTCCTTCCAACGCCGCCTACACTACAATAGACGCGACGAGGGCGCTCATTCTGCGAATTCTAGGAGCCGCTCGGCGTCAAGCAGATCGGCGGGCTCGAGCGCTCGAGATCCCCATCTGACACCTGCTGCGCAGCAATATTCGCGTAGTGCATATACGAGCCGTGTTGATACAGGCAAATACTCTGCGAGCAATTACACGAGCAGGCGCTCTGGGATGTCGCGTGGCAAAAAGATTGCGCTTGTCGTTGCCATTGCGGCTGTCGTTCTCATTGCGGGTGTTGGCGTTGCCGTAGCATCCTGGTACAACGGGATTGCAAACAATATCAAGGGCAGCGGCGATATCACGACGCTTTCGACGCCTGTTGCAAACGAACCGTATTATGTGTTGCTCATTGGCAGCGATTCGCGCGATGGCTTCAGCGAGGAACCTGTTGGCGATAGCATCGGCGAACGCACCGATTCGATTATGGTCGCCCGCGTTGACGAGAAGAACCAGACTGTGAGCATGGTTTCCATCCCACGTGATCTGCGCGTCAATGTGAAAGGCCACGGCTATTGCAAAATCAATTCAGCCGTCGAATACGGTGGATACAATACCGTCATCAACTTGCTCAACGAGATTTTGGACATCAAGATCAACTATTACGCCAAGATCTACTTCAGCGGTTTCGAAGAGCTCGTTGATACGCTTGGTGGCGTTACCGTTGAGGTCCCCGAATATACGTCGTATAACGGCGTCTTTGTGCCCGCTGGCGATGCGGTCACCATCAACGGTGTCGAGGCACTGACGCTCGCACGCTGCCGCCATGGCTATCCTCCCGATCAAGGTGCCTATGCTATGGGCGATTATCAGCGTACGCTCAATCAGCGTAACCTGGTGAAGGCCATTGCCAAGAAGGTGCTCGAGCAGGATGTCACCAAGATCCCGTCACTTATTACGAGCCTTTCGCATTGCATCGAGACCAATATGGGTGTCGATAAGATCATCAGCCTTGCTACTAACATGAAGGGCATGGATACCGAATCGATCGATTCCGCCCAGCTCCCCATCGGTTCATCGACTTTGAATGGCGAATGGTATGCGCTCATGTACCAGGATGTCTTCGAGCTGATGCGCAAGAATTTCACCGAAGGTAAGGCGTTGTTCGACGGACTCGATAAATTCAATACGGAATGCAACGATGACGATGTAAACGGCAACTACATCGATGGCGATGTCTATTCGTATACAACGTATTCCGCCAAATATGGAAGTCCGTATTCGAATGGGTACACGCCCACGCCGTTCACGCAAGATGCTATCGACAGGATTGCATCCGGTTCTGCAAAGCACTCAACGAGCTCGACTTCGTCGAAGACGAGATCATACGACAACTGATTGCCTTCTCGAGAACCGAGGCTTATAGGCAGGCGATTATACCGTTGACGAAGCGCCCGGACATCCAGGCGCTTCTTTTTGGTAACGGTTCATTGTCTATGCGGCATGCCCTCGAGCAAATAGGGCAATATTATCGAAAGCTGTTTTGATATAGATTCTCGTGCTCCACATGAGCCGATGTAGAAAGGTTTGCACATGCCAGATTCCACGACCAACAATAGCGGGCGACGCTGCAGTGTCTGCGGCAAGACCGAGGAAGAAGCCGGCGGCCAGCTGGTCACCCTGCCGCCCAATATGCCTATCTGCCCCTCGTGTCTCGAGCGAGAGGTCAACAAAATGTCTCAGATGTTCGGCTTTGGCATGCCGGGTCAGCAGCCGCAGAAAAAAGACGACGAGACTCCTCGCACCACGACAGACGAGGCCGGAAACGAAATAGAAGAAGTCGATGGAGAACCGGTACAAAGTGACGACTCTTCGGATTCTGGCGACAATAACAACGCTGGCGGTTTTGGCGGATGGGGCCCCGTGGGCTTTTTCACCGGAAGCGGGGCTGGTCCGTTTGGCATGGGAGCACCGGCTGCAAAACCAAAGCGCAAGGAAGGCGAGCCCATCATGGCGCCCGTGCCCTTGCCGCATGTGCTCAAAGGACAGATAGACGATTATGTCGTAGGACAGGAGCTTGCAAAGAAAATCGTATCCGTGGCGACGTACAATCACTACAAGCGCTACGACGCTTCCAAGAAAACGGATGTGCAGATCGAGAAGAGCAATATTCTCATGCTCGGTCCTACCGGCACGGGCAAGACCTATATCATCAAGACCTTGGCGCAGCTGCTCGATGTGCCGCTCGCGATTTCCGACGCGACGACGCTCACGCAGGCCGGTTATGTGGGCGACGATATCGAGAGCATCATCACCAAGCTCATCACAGCTGCAGAAGGCGATATCGAGCGCGCGGAGCACGGTATCGTCTATATTGACGAAATCGATAAGATCGCCAAGCGCAACGGTGGTCCCGAGGGCACGAGCGGCGGGCGCGATATCGGCGGCGAATCCGTGCAGCAGGGACTTCTCAAAGTACTCGAGGGAACGACTATGGAAGTGCCGCTTTCCGGCGGCATGAAGACGCCGTTTTCGCAGAACGCTACCATCGATACAAGCAATATTCTCTTCATCTGCGGTGGTGCGTTTCCGGGTCTGGACACGATTATCACGAAGCGCCTGAACAAGAGCGCGGGCGTGGGTTTTGGCTCGGCTGTGCGCGAGAATTACGACGATGATCGCGACATCCTGAAGAACGTCAAGGTCGAGGACCTCAAGCAATACGGCCTGATTCCGGAGTTTTTGGGACGCCTGCCTATTCTGTGCACGCTCGAGGCGCTCGACGAGCAGATGCTCTATGACATCTTGGTCAAACCACACAACGCGCTTATCAAGCAATATCAGGCACTTATGGACTACGACGGTGTCGAGCTTGACTTCGACGATTCCGCACTGCGCGAGATTGCGCGTCAGGCGCTCGAGCAGGATACCGGCGCGCGCGCCCTGCGGGCGATTATCGAGAAGTTCATGCTCAACATCATGTACGAGGTTCCCAAAGACGAAAACATCGGCAGCGTGACCATTACCGGGGAGTACATCAAGGGCCATGGTTCGCCGATTATCCGTTTGCGTGGACAGGATGCGCTTCCTGAAAGCTCGGGTATGGAGCTGCCGGAAGGCAAAGCCGCACAGCCTGAGTGAGCAATTCGGTCTGTTTGGTCTTGAGAAATCGGCATCTTGAGACAGGCGTCGATGCGCTTCGTATAAACTGGTGTTCGTTTGCAGGATATAGAAAAAGAACAATCGTCAGGAAGGGGAGAAGGCATGAAACTCGAGGATTTGACAGAAGAGCAGATCAAACAGGCGAGGGCATGCAAAACTGCCGAGGAACGATTGGCGTTTATCCGCGAATACGAAATCGAGCTGGCCGACGAGCAGCTTGAAGCCATTTCTGGTGGAGCTGTTGACTTTGAAGAAATAATCTGCGGGAAATGCTAAACCATGTTTCTGGCGGTCGTTCGATCTGCCAGCGCGGACATCAAAGCTTGCGCGGCCGCTGCGCAAAAAGCGGTGAAACGAATTTGATTGGAGAAGACATGGCAACGCTAGAAGATCTCTACACGTTTTTGAAGAAGGACGCCCCGACGTATTTCCTGGCAACTATGGATGGAGACCAGCCGCGTGTTCGTCCGTTTGGCACCATCGATCTGTTCGAGGGCAAGCTCTACATCCAGACCGGCAAGTCCAAAGATGTTTATAAGCAGATCATGGCTAATCCCAAGGTGGAAATCTGTGCATGTGCGGGTCCCGACTGGTGGCGTGTAACGGGCACGCTCGTTGCGGATGATCGTATCGAGGCCAAGAAGCATATGCTGGACGATTATCCCTCGTTGCGCGCCATGTACGACGAGAACGACGATAACACTATCGTCTTGTACTTCGACCATGCCGTCGCGAACTTCTCTTCACTTGCCGGCAAAGAGCCAGACAGCATCGAGTGGTAAAGCTGTTTGATCTGTGAGTGCCGGAAACGTCCTGCTGGCTCATCAACAAGGGGCGCGCTGAAGCGCGCCCCTACAATAACGCACATTTATTCGGCTCTGGCCAATAGGTATGCTTTGGCATCGGGTGCCTGATCTTCGCGATAGCGTAGCTTCACAAAAGCGGGGAAGCACGAAAGCGAAACGTTTTCGTCTTCATGCGTTACGAGCTTGGCAAACATTGTTTTTGCAAGCAATATGCATCGTGCATCGGCGAGCTCTTGAACTTGCATCCATCGGGCTATCTTCGAAATTGCATCTTGGCCTGCAGGATCCATCCAATCACCGGGTTGAAATCGCACGCTTGCAGAGACGATGGGCAGGGCTGCGCCATTTGGCCCGATATTGAACTGAAGCTCCAGGGGAAAGGGCGAGCGGGCAAGCTCCTGGATGCCGGCAATCGCATCCGAGCCGATGTGTTCTAAACCGATGTTTTTCAGGTGATCGCGCAATATGGCACTGTCTTTCGCATATGCGTGTTGGCATGCATCGCCGACGATGCACTCCACACGTATCCATGAATCAGCTTCACCAGCGGTTCTTCTCGGAAAAACGCCCACATAGCAGGCGAACCAATCTTGCGGCATAGCATGTACAAACTCAAGATACGGGGTCTCTGCGTCCGAGCGCCCAGCAGAGCGCAGGAAGCCCACGGGCACTGCGGCATCGCGGCCAGAAACGAGGACTTGTACGGCGGGGTGTTCCGTGTCGTCGCTCGATGTGTCGTAGCTGAGCGCGAGCTGCCGTACCTTCTTTGGCTTTTGCGCCGCAAACCATGCGAGCGCGTCGCTGTAGACTCCGCTATGCCCGGCAAAGACCGCCTGTGTTCCGGCTACATCTTCATATGACACGAGCGCGTGAAAATCGAGCCAGGGCTTGCCAGTGAGCGGCATTTCAAACCACAGCTCGGGAAACGTGTCGCAGGTGAGGCAGCGAGAGAACGCTTCGCGCGCAGCTGGTGCGCAGTCGCCGAACAGTGCAGCTTCCCGTCCGTCTTGTGCGGCAAGCGCGTAGACGATGTCGTATATTGTCATTTGGTCCATACGGGTCCTTGTGTGTCTGTATCCTTGTGCCCTCTTGCGTTATGCAGGCAACCTCGATGAGTTTGCTCTCTATATTGTATACGCACGAAAGCTGCGCTTGTCTCCGCAGTTTAGCTTGGGACAGAGAGCGGGAACTAAGTCTATGGCTCCCGCCCTCGTTCTTCATATTTCTGACGAACGGCGCATGTAGTTTTGTATGGCAACGGAGATCATCGGCTGATTCTCCTTCGTCGCATTGCATACCACGCCGAAAACCAATATAGACCACGCCACCTGTCCCTTGTTTGGTACTCGTAGCAATCCACGTTGCGGGACAATTGTCCTAGCGTCGAGGGAAGGTGGGCATGGTGAAAGACGCCAAGGCAAGCATCGCAGAAGAGGTCTCAAAAGCACGGGCGCGCATCGCGGAGCTTCTGCTCGAGATCGACGATATAGTGCTGCAGGTGAACCCGCATATCGAAGCAGAGTACGCGACTAAAATCGGGTATCTGGAAAATGACCTGCTCAAATGGCAGATAACGGCTCGCAGGGCAAGACGCCGTTTTGCGCTGGCGCAAGCACGCGCGAACTCCGGGATGAAGTTTGAGGCTGATGAGTTCGAAGCTCAGCTCGATGAGGAGCTCGCTGAATGGGAGAGGCTGCTTGCCAAGAGCGTGGAGGCGTTTCT
>CACZSV010000113.1 GCA_902783925.1 uncultured Coriobacteriaceae bacterium | reverse complement strand
GGGGTGTGGCGGAATTGGCAGACGCAGCGGACTTAAAATCCGCCGCCGCAAGGCGTCAGGGTTCGAGCCCCTGCACCCCTACCACAGACTTTTGGGTATTCAACGAGTGAATGGGTGGCCAGCTCATTCGAAAGCGGAAATATGAGTGCAACACGCTATGTCTGCTTCTTCATCGTTACGTTTTGGACTTCGCTCAATTCAAGCCAACAATATTCAACAGGCGAAGAATAATCTTCGCGCTCGCGAGCACGAAGATATACAATATCTCAACAGAGGATAGGTCACGTCTTAAACAAGGAGGACGTTATGGCATTGTTTGGCAATTCCCCAACCGCCCACAGGCTTCCAGAGTATCGTGTTGCCGCTCTGGCTTCTCTCGATCTCGAGGAGCATATGAAGGAAAAACCGCTCGTCATCGACCGGCCTGGCCACATCGAGTGGATGGTCACCGAAGACGAAGAGGGGTACCTCATGGCGCAGGGCGCTATTCGCATCCCCGTTAATCTGGTCTTTGCACCGCCTGAAGCAGAAGGCGCGGATCCGATTGTCGAGCGTGTCATCGTGAACGGCAAGAGGAAGTACGACGCCCGTGCAAAAGAAGAGGACGCGCACGACAAGAACTATGGCATGGATGTAGAAAAGGCCCGAACTGAAAGCTTCATGCGCTATCGCAAGAACATCGATTCCTAGTATCGTCTTCAAATCAGATCTTCTAGAGAGACGCATTTATTGCGTCTCTCTTTATACGACGTCCCATTTACTGGGCAACTAGAGTATGATTACGGGCATGGCTAACCACATTTTCGAAAATTATCTAAGTGAGAATACGGCAGATATAGATAGCTATATCTCCACATTCTTTTCAGAAGGTACGCATCCGGATATGTGGAAGTACCTGTACGGGCCCCTGTCTGACTTCTCGAACAATGCGGGCAAACGGCATCGCCCGCTCATCTGCATGCTTGCGTGTAGGGCGGTCGGCGGAGACGTCCGCACGGCACGAGCCGCCAGCGCTGCAATCGAGCATTTTCACACGGCCGCCCTCATCCATGACGATATCGCGGATGATTCCAAACTACGTCGAGGCGAGCCCTGTCTTCATCTGCGAACTGGCGAGGGTCTCGCGATTAACGCCGGGGACCTCGCGCTTTCGCTGGTCACTGGCACCGTGCTCGTTGACGAAACGCTTCCGGATTCTGTAAAGCTGCGCGTGCTCAAGGAGCTCGTCGATATGACTACGCGCACTATTGAGGGCCAGGCCCTTGATGTTGGTTGGGCCAGAGACGCCCGCTTCGATATAAGCGTTGACGATTATCTGACGATGGCTGCTCACAAAACCGCATATTACTCTGGCGGCGTTCCCCTGGCAGTGGGTGCCATCATCGGTGGCGGGAGCGAAGATCAAATCGAGGTGCTGCGTGCATACGGCATGTCCACTGGGCTTGCCTTTCAGATTCAAGACGACCTCCTCAATCTCATTGGCAGCGAGGAATCCACGAAAAAGGATTTTCGCGGTGACATCACCGAGGGCAAGCGCACAATGGTCGTCGTTCACACGCTCGAGGTTGCTGCACAGGCAGAGAAAGACGAGCTCATCGATATACTTTCTTCCAGAGAGACCGATCCCGCGCGTCTCGAACGCGCTGTCCAGATAATGAAAGATGCAGGATCTGTGGATTATGTCCGTGACTACGCTATTAAGCTCGCGCACGAGCACAATAAAGACATTGAAGAGATATTGCCTGCAAGCACGTCTCGCGACTTGCTTCTTTCCATGGGCGACTTTTTCGTGAACAGGCTGAACTAAGTGGGCCATCATGAGAGCTATTGGAAGAAATAGTCGCGGCGCTGCCGTTGAAGATGTCCAGCGTCGTCTGCGCGCCGTAGGCTATGAACTCGAAGTCGACGGAATGTATCTCGAGCGCACGCAAGATGCCGTACGCAAATTCCGCGAAGCAGAAAAGCTGCCTGAAGGTGATACGGTCGACGACCGTACCTGGGCGGCACTCGTAGATGCGAGTTTTTCCCTCGGCGACCGCATGCTGTATTTACGCATGCCGTTCTTTCACGGGTGCGATGTTCGCTCGCTACAGTCTATTCTCGAAGTTCTCGGGTTTGCCGTGGGAGATTCCGATGGGATTTTCGGCGCCCACACAGAGCATGCTCTGCGTGATTTTCAGGCGAGCGTGGGGCTGGTAGATGACGGTATTGCGGGTAACACAACGTATGACGCAATCGAACGACTTCGTCACGCCTGGGAAGGTAAATCACCGACATCTGCAGAAAGCGCGCATATGGGATTTGCCCGTGCTGCGGAAGCGCTCGAGAAAATGGAGGCTTGCTTCTATGGTCTCGACGAGATTGGCAGGGGCGTCGCCTCGCGTGTTGCGAATCTCGCCCATGCAACATCGGATATCGCCCATGTGATGAGCGCGGATGCACTCGAGGCATTTCCGCCTTCGACTATGCTCATGGTTGGCATTAGCTCTGAGGATGTCGACCCGTCTGGTGGCATCCCCATCATCGAGCTTTCCACGGACTTCTCGTTTTCCAAGCGTATCCAGATAGCGCTCGAGTCTGCGCAGACGACTCCGAAACGCGTGATAATCACAGTGCCTAGGCATGGAACAACCGAAGCCGGGGATGAGGTCGTCGGAGAACGCTGGGAGCAGCATGTCGCAGTCGTTTTGCTCGATGCTTTCTGCGTTGTGTTTTCCTAGTGACAATCGTTGAGCAGGTGTTGTGTATCAAATGTGGCGCTCCTGTGGAGCGTTTCTGTTCCCCTCTCACTCGGTGCTAGTATATTTCCCACTTTTGTTAAAGAGACGAAAGACAACGCGCCCGCATGGCGGTTGATTATGAAAAGGAAATCATATGAAGTTCAACAATAAGGCCCGTTCGGCCGCCTCTGCCGCGTTGGCTGCTGGACTCGCACTTGCACTCACTCCCGTCGCCGCGTTTGGCGTGACTTCGCAAGAAAAGCAGGCGGAAGTTCAAAGCGTCGGTGCCCAGCTCGATGCGCTCAATGAGGAGCTCAGCCTCGCCGTCGACGACTACAATCTTGCAAACCGCAATCATGACCTCGCCGTTGCAGAAGTTGAGGAATGCCAGAGCAAGATCAACGAGGCGCAAGCTAAGATTGACTCTCTTCAGTCTCATATCGAAACGCGTGCGGTCTCCATGTATCGTAGCGGCTCAACGAGCTATCTCGATGTTCTCATGGGTTCTGCATCGTTCGATGATTTTGCAACGGTGTGGGATACGCTTAATGCCCTCAACGAGGACGATGCAAACCTCGTTGCAAACAGCAAGGCTGCAAAAGCCGAGCTCGATGAAGCGAAGAAAGAGCTCGATGAAAAGCAGGCGGAGGCTCAAGAGCAGCTCCAACTTGCCGCTTCTTACAAAAGTCAGATCGAGTCGAAGACCACCGAATACCAGTCTCTATACAATTCCCTGAGCGAGGAATACCAAACCATTCTTGCTCAGGAAGAAGAACAGCGTGCAGCGGCTGCAGCGGCTGCGTCGGCAGCGTATTTCCCAAGCGTTTCAGCGCAATCCGACGATGGCGATGGTGGCGGCTCGGGCAGCAGCTCCGGGGGCGGCAGCAGCTCTGGGGGCGGCAGCAATCTCGGTGGGTCCGATGCGGTGAGCCGCGCGCAGTCTGCCCTTGGTCTGCCATATGTGTATGGCTCGGGCGGCCCCAACTCATTCGATTGCTCTGGTCTTGTGAGCTATGCTCTGACCGGAAGCTTTGGCCATGCGTATGTCTCTCAGGACTTCTGGGCTCTGCCGGAGGTGAGCGATCCTCAGCCGGGAGATGTCGTTGCCTGCAGTGCCGGTCATTGCGGTCTCTACATTGGCGGTGGCCAAATGATCGAAGCGCCACACACGGGAGCGGTTGTCCGCATCTCGAGCGTGCGCGGGAAAATCGTTCGCCCATAGTACACCAAAGCGAAAAATTCACATTGTATTTTCGTAAAACAGGCGGTTTGACCGCCTGTTTTAGCTTGAATTAAGCAAGCGCTTTTATTCTGTTGTCAATTGAATGTGATTAAAGTGTGGTCGAACGATGTGCTTTTTTCGACCAGAGAAAACGGATGCTAGTATGTCACCCATTACACGCCCAAATCATATTTCTTTTGTAGCAACATGGGGGTATATGAATGTCAGCCAAATTGAATCGTAGAGCTTTTGTAGGAAGCGCTTTGACATTTGGAGCCTTATGCTCGTTGCATCCCACGAGTGCGCTTGCCGTTACTTCTGCAGAAAAGAAGGCAGAGGTGCAAAGCGTCAAAGCAGAGCTCGATTCCATGGCCGAGGAGGTCAGCGCCGCAGGCGATAGGTATAACCAGGCGATGGATGCCTATAACGCGGCAACTGCCAAGGTGGACGAAGCGCAGGCGACAATCGATGCCATGACCACCAAGCTCGATTCGCTACAGGGAAGGCTCGATACCCGTGCAATCGCGATGTATCGCAGCGGATCCACGAGCTACCTCGACGTGCTGCTGGGAGCCGCGTCGTTCGACGATTTTGCAACGGTGTGGGATACGCTCAACACGCTCAACGAAGAAGACGCCGATCTCGTCGCAAGTACCAAGGTCGCGAAATCCACGCTCGAATCCGCTCATCAGGAACTTGTTGCGCAGCAAGACGAAGCGCGCCTACAGCTTGCCAACGCCGAGTCGTACATGAACGAAGTACAAACGCGCCAGTCCCAGTACGACAACCTCTACAACAGCCTCAGTGCGGAATACCAGGAGTTGCTTGCGCAGGAAGAAGCGGCAGCTGCTGCTGCAAGCGCTGCTGCTGCGCGGGCGTACGCGCCCTCGGTTACTCAGGCTGCTCCCGCATCGAATGGAGACGCAGGAGGCGATGACGGAGACTCCGGCGAATCGTCTTCTTATTCCAGCGGCGCTGCTTCGAGCCTGCCGGCCAACGGCAGTGTCGTCGACTATGCGGCGTCGCGCATTGGATGCCCGTACGTCTGGGGCGCATCCGGTCCTGATGCGTTCGACTGTTCCGGTCTCGTGGCCTGGTGCTATGCTCAGATCGGCATCAGTCTCCCCCACTACACCGAGTCGATGTATTCGTGCGCTTCTGCCCGCTTTAGTCCGAGCGAAGCTCAGCCCGGCGACGTTCTGTACAAATCGGGCCATGTGGGCATCTCAACGGGTGGCATCAACGCCATCGAGGCGATGGGCTCGCGCTGGGGTGTGGTCGAAAGCTGCCGCGGAAGCTGGACTGCAGCGCTGAGATTCTAAATTATCCTCGCACGCGAGAGATAATCTGCTAGAATTTGTCACCGCGCATTCGGGATGTGGCTCAGCTTGGTAGAGCGCTCGCTTCGGGAGTGAGAGGTCGCTGGTTCGAATCCAGTCATCCCGACCACGAAGAAAATAGGGGGTTTCCGCTTATGCGGGGCCCCTTTTATTTGAATTTGATACAAGAAATGGTAGTCTTGCAGACGCTGTCATGCAGTAGTCAGACACATCTTTTTTGGAGGATATGATGAGGATTCCCTTCTTAGGAGGCATCGGCGTACCTGAGTTAATCATCATTCTGCTAGTGGTTCTTCTGATTTTTGGCCCCAAAAATCTGCCAAAGCTCGGCAATGCCATCGGTCGTACGGTTAAAAGCATGCGCGACGGCATGGACGGCGGCAAGAAGAACAAAGATGGCAAAGACGAGGCAAAAGAAGTCGAGGCAGACGCTCAAGAAGAGGCCGGCGAGCCTGAGCCGGAAGCTGAGGCTGAAGAGGTCCAGGTCGAAGAACCAGGCGAGCAAAAAGAAGCCGAGAAGGCCGAGTAGCGTATCGCTTATCAAGCAAGAGACGAGCGGCGTGTGCGATGAGATTCGTGTACGCCGCGTGTTTGTGGAGTCGAAAAGGAGCAAAGAGAAATGGCTGCTAGCGCAAACGATGTAGTTTTGACCATCGAAGGCAAAGAAAAGCTCGAAGAAGAGCTCCGTTATCTCGAAAACGAAAAGCGCGATGAGGTTGGCGAGCGGATTCGCATCGCACGCGAATTCGGTGATATCTCCGAGAATTCCGAGTACGACGATGCGAAAAACGAGCAGGCGTTCATCGAGCAGCGTATTTCCGAAATCAATCAGATTCTCGCAAACGCGCAGATCGTCAATGCCCCCAAGAAGGGCAAGAAAGTCGTCATCGGCTCGACGGTTACGCTCGTCGATGAAAACGATCGCGAGCGCGTTTTTACCATCGTTGGAGGTGCAGAGGCAGATACCGCAGCAGGCAAGATTTCCAACGAATCTCCCGTGGGCGCTGCTGTACTCGGCCATAAAAAGGGCGACGTCATCGAATATGAGGGACCGACGGGCCGCAAGATGAAGTTCACGCTTGTGAAGGTCGGCTATTAATCATGGAACAGGATGATCTCGAGGTAATCGACGACCCGATCGAAGTTCGTCGTAATAAACGCCAAGCACTCATCGATGCAGGTGAGCAGCCATATGGCGACCGCTTTGACTACACGGACCACACAAGCGACCTTGAAGAGCGCTATGCGGAGCTCGAAGACGGAGCTACGACCGAAGACATGGTGAAGGTCGCAGGCCGCATCATGGCAATCCGCCGTCAGGGCAAGATTATGTTCGTGGTTATCAAGGATGCTACGGGCAACTTGCAGCTGTTTGTGCGCATCAACAACGTGGGCGAGGAGGCCTTCGAACAGATAAAAGAGCTCGACATAGGAGACTGGATTGGTGCAGAGGGCGCCGTGATGCGCACTCGCCGCGGCCAGCTTTCCGTTGCTCCGAGCGCAATCACGCTGCTCTCCAAATCGCTTCGCCCCTTGCCGGAGAAGTTCCATGGCCTTGCAGACAAGGAAACGCGGTATCGCCAACGCTATGTCGATCTCACGGTCAACGACGAGGTAAAAGACACCTTTATTGCGCGCAGCCGCATTACGGCTGCCGTGCGCAGGTATTGCGAGGATCAGGGCTATCTCGAGGTTGAGACGCCCATGCTTCATCCGCTTGCCGGAGGCGCCACCGCAAAACCCTTCACAGCTCATTTCAATGCGCTCGATATGGAAGTCTATTTGCGTATCGCACCCGAGCTCTATCTCAAGCGCCTGCTCGTGGGCGGGTTCGATCGCGTGTTCGAGATCAACCGCTGTTTTCGTAACGAGGGAATGGATTTAACGCATAACCCTGAGTTCACCACGCTCGAGGCATACTGTGCTTTCAGTGACCTTGAGGGCATGATGGATCTTTGCGAAGGCGTTTTCAGGGCAGCTGCCCAGGCGGCAAATGGATCGCTGCAGTGTAGCTATCAGGGTCATGAGCTCGATTTCTCCAAGCCATTCAGGCGTGCAACCATGATGGAGCTGACGAGCGAAGCGGCTGGTGAAGACGTCTCATTCGATCGCAGCGTTGAGGATTTGCGCTGCCTTGCGAAAAAGCACGGTATCGAAGTGCAGAAATCATGGGGCAAGGGCAAGCTCATCTCCGAGCTTTTCGAAGAGCTGGTGGAAGACTCGATTATCGAGCCCACCTTCGTGACCGATCATCCGCTCGAGATTAGCCCGCTTGCCAAGAAGAAGGCGGATAATCCAGAGCTCACCTGGAGGTTC
Organism: uncultured Coriobacteriaceae bacterium; assembly: GCA_902783925.1. Taxonomy (GTDB): domain Bacteria; phylum Actinomycetota; class Coriobacteriia; order Coriobacteriales; family QAMH01; genus QAMH01. Next base: position 20,588 of record CACZSV010000113.1, on the reverse strand, counting down.
GAGCTGTTCATCTGCGGTCACGAGTATGCGAACGCGTTTTCTGAGCTCAATGATCCTGTTGACCAGGAAGAGCGCTTTGCCGCTCAGATGCAGGCCAAGGCAGCGGGTGACGAAGAAGCGATGGATTACGATAAGGACTATATCCGCGCGCTCGAATATGGCATGCCACCAGCGGGTGGCATCGGCATTGGCATGGATCGTCTGGTCATGCTCCTGACCGACAATCCCTCCATCCGAGACGTGCTGCTTTTCCCCTTCATGCGACCAGAAGCGTCGTAATCATTCAGCACTTGCCTGGATTGCAGGGGGCTTTACGCGCGGGGCGTGTGCCCCGCGCTCAAACAGTCCTGAGCTCGCGTGGGAGCGCCGTTGGCGCTCCTTGCTCGTGCGGAACTGCGCCGGAACACGCGTGCCTCGCGCTATACCTCCAGACAATTCGCACAAGGCAAACAAGGGGGGCAGGGTGTATTGAATGTACCCTGTTTGTCGTCATTGCGCTGTGGGTTAGCCGTCATCGTCTCGTCATCGTGACCACAGGCGTGTTTGCCTATACTTTCATATGTATTTCTCTATCTCCTTTCTAGGAGGCGTTTGCACTATGTTTGAAAAATTTACCGATAAAGCGCGTCGTGTGCTTGTGCTCGCACAAGAGGAGGCGCGCAATCTCGAGCAGCCCTATGTGGGTACCGAGCATCTGCTGCTTGGCCTCATTCGCGAGGGCGAAGGCATTGCAGCGCAGGCTCTTCAGCGATTGAATGTCACCTACGATGAGGTGATAAGCCAGGTTCGCGAGATTACAGACCAAGAGTCCCCGGCGGCTGCGGGTCATATTCCGTTCACACCGCGTGCTAAGCGCGTGCTCGAAGGAGCTTTGCGCGAGACGCTACAGCTTGGCCAGAACTATATTTCCACCGAGCACCTATTGCTCGGCATCGTGCGCGAGGGCAACGGCATAGCTATGCAGGTGCTCACTAATATGGGCGTTGAAGACACTCAGGTCCGCGAAGCGGTGACAGAGCTCATCAATAGCGCGCCTATCCCCGTGCCTTTTGCCGCGCCGGGGTCGCAGCAGCAAGCTGGCCGTATGCAACAGGGCTCAGCGCTCGAAGAATTCGGCACCGACCTCACCATGCTTGCGCAGCAAGGCGAGCTTGACCCTGTTATCGGTCGTGAACGAGAGACCGAGCGTGTCGAGCAGATTCTTTCCCGTAGAACCAAGAACAACCCACTGCTTATCGGTGATCCCGGCGTTGGCAAAACCGCCGTTGTCGAGGGACTGGCACAGCTCGTTGCAGATGGCCAGGTACCCGATGTTTTGCGCGACAAGCGTATCGTCACATTGGACGTTTCTGCTCTTGTCGCTGGCTCCAAGTATCGTGGCGAGTTTGAAGACCGCCTCAAGAACGTAGTGAAAGAGGTCAAAGACGACGGAAACGTCATCTTGTTTATCGACGAAATGCATACGCTCATCGGCGCAGGCAGTGCCGAAGGCTCGATAGACGCGGCTGCAATACTCAAGCCGCCGCTGTCGCGCGGCGAAATCCAAGTCATCGGCGCGACTACGACCGATGAATACCGCAAGCACATAGAGAAGGATTCTGCGCTCAACCGCCGCTTCCAGACGGTGAATGTTGAGGAACCGACCATCGAGCAGTCCATCCAGATTCTAAACGGGCTCAAAGACCATTACGAGGCGCATCATCGTGTGCACTTTACCGATGCCGCCATCGAGTCTGCGGTCGAGCTCTCGAATCGCTATGTGCAAGATCGTTTTCTTCCCGATAAGGCAATTGACCTCATCGACGAGGCGGGCGCGCGCATGCGCATCAAGAATATGACGGTTCCCGCCGATATCGCAAAGGTTTCCGACCAGCTCAAAGAGCTGCGCCTCAAGAAAGAAGAAGCGGTTGGCCATCAGGACTACGAGGCTGCGGCGCGTCTTCGCGATAGCGAAAAGGACCTTATCAAGCAGCGTACCGAACTCGAGGAGAAATGGCGCGAAGAGGCTGCGCTCAACGTCGCAACCGTCGATGTCGATCAGATTGCCGATGTCGTTTCCATCGCCACTGGCGTGCCCGTCTCCAATCTCACCGAGGCAGAAACCGCAAAGCTCTTGCGCATGGAAGATGTGCTGCATCAGCGAGTCATCGGCCAAAACGAAGCCGTCACCGCTCTATCGAAGTCGATTCGCCGTAGCCGTGCTGGCCTGAAGGACCCGCGCAGGCCAATGGGCTCGTTCATTTTCCTCGGCCCCTCTGGTGTTGGCAAAACCGAGCTTTCCAAGGCTCTTGCCGAATTCCTTTTTGGCACGGAAGACGCCCTTATCAGTTTCGATATGTCCGAATACATGGAAAAGCATACGGTGAGCAGGCTTATAGGCAGTCCTCCGGGCTACGTGGGCTACGATGAGGGTGGTCAGCTGACCAAAGCGGTGCGTCAACGCCCGTATTCGGTCATACTCTTCGACGAAATCGAGAAAGCGCATCCCGACGTATTCAATGTCTTGCTGCAGATTCTCGAAGAAGGGCACCTTACCGATGGTCAGGGCCGCAAGGTCGACTTCCGCAACGCTATCATCATCATGACGAGCAATGTGGGCGCGCGTGAAATCACGCGCGAGAATCCCCTGGGCTTTTCCACTACCAATACGGGCGGTCTTTCCGATAAGGAAATCCACGATTCGGTTATGGCAGAGCTTAAGAAACTCTTCCGGCCTGAGTTTCTCAATCGCGTTGACGAGACGATCGTCTTCAAGTCGCTTACCGACGAAGATATCGCTCAGATTATCGATCTCATGATCGACGACCTGCGTCAGCGCCTCATTGCTCAGGGTATGAGCATCGAGCTCACGCTTGCCGCCAAGCAATACGTGGCTTCCAAGGGAACGGATGCGGCATTTGGTGCAAGGCCGCTGCGGCGTGCAATTCAGCGTCTTATCGAGGATCCGCTTTCCGAGGAGGTGCTCGAGGGCAAGTGGAAAGAGGGCTCGATTATCCTCGTCGACTTTGTGGCTGACGAGCTTGTGTTTGCACCAGGCAAGGGAGAGGTTCCCAAGTTGCGCCAGCGCGAGACGCTTGCACTCGAAAGCGCGGCAGAACACAATCTTGGTCTGCCCCCATCTGCGAACGGCAGCTCAGGCGGCACGAGCGGAGATATGGCTGCCGATTAGGAACTTTTCAAACATAGATGAAGCTTGTCTGCGGGCATCGCCGAGCCGGTGTCCGCAGCGTGTTATCATAGCTAGAGGTCGAGGCATAGAAGAAGGGGTTGAAGCGTGGGAATCATCCAAAACATGGACGATGTTCTCAAGATGGTTGCGCCAAGCACGGACCTCCGCACTGCCCTCGATATGATCTTAGCCGCGGATAACGGGGCGCTGATTTGTATTGGCGACCTCGAAAACGTTATGGCATTGAGTAGCGGCGGGTTCGAGATTGACGTCGCGTTCACCCCCAACAGGCTTTTCGAGCTTTCCAAGATGGATGGAGCCATTCTTCTTGATGTGCACGCGCGCCGCATCGTGCGTGCAAACGTACACCTCACGCCCACAGCTACATTCGAAACAAAAGAAACGGGCATGCGTCATCGGACCGCGATGCGCGTGTGCGTCGAAACAGATGCCGTGGTCATCACCGTGTCGCAGCGTCGAAACGTTATAGATTTGTATTTTGGCGGCGAATCGCGCACTCTGGGCAGGGCGCATCAGGACTACTCCCACGTGAGCGCTACGATACTCGCCTTGGAAAATGCACGTGATGTGCTCGATAGAGAAATTGCCAGGCTCAAGGGTATCGAAGAGATGCAGCCGGATTCGGATACCCAATATGATGGGAGACGAAGATGACCGAACGATTTTCTGACGCGTTCCCCGTTGGGACCGACCCCGTGACAACGCCCGATGCGCTGACCCCTGCGCAAGTCGATGCATTTGTGCATCAGATTAGCGCTCTTGAAAGCGCCAGCGTCTCCCTTGAAGGGCGTGTTTCCAAGAAAGCCTCCACCGCCGCGATTGTAGTTGCCGGAGGGTTCGGCGAGCGCTTTGGCAACCCCGGTGGCAAGCAGCTGTTCGAAGTGTTGGGAAAGCCGGTGCTTACGTGGTCTGCAGAAGCATTCGACGCGGTTCCGGATGTCGGGCATATCGTCATTGTGTGTCCAGAAGAGCGTCAAGAGGAGTACTGCCGCTGTGCCATCGATCCGTATCCGTTCGTTACGCCTGTCGAATTCGTTGCATCGGGCAATATTCGCCAGGAGTCGGCAATGAACGGCTTGGATGCTATCGATAGCACATACGAGTATATTGCCGTGCATGACGGCGCCCGACCGCTTGTGACCCACGAGCTCATCATTCATGCCCTCAATCTGCTCAAGGGAAATATTGATGTCGATGGCGTCGTAGTGGGCCATCCCTCGATAGACACACTCAAGGTTGTGGACGGCTCATCGATCGTGGGGACGCCGGATAGAAGCGCGTTTTGGGTCGCGCAAACACCGCAGATCTTCAAGGCCGATATGTACAGACGGGCGCATATGGCGGCAATGTACGATGGCTTTGTGGGTACAGACGATTCGTCTTTGGTCGAGCGTATTGGTGGTCGCGTGCTTATGTTCGCTGGTCCACGTGACAATATCAAGGTCACCGTTCCAGAGGACGTGGGCCCAGTTATTGCGGCTCTGAGCGCGCGCGTTGCCGCACGCGAAGAATAGCGGGGGACTATGCAGCGAATCGGGCTCGGCTACGATGTTCATGCATTTGCAAGCGGACGCAAGCTGATATTGGGTGGCGTCGAGATACCCTTTGAGAAGGGACTCGACGGGCACTCGGATGCGGACGTGCTCGTTCACGCCATCATGGACGCGATTCTCAGCGCAATGAGAGCGGGGGATATTGGCAAGCTATTCCCCGATACAGACCCAGCATACAAGGACGCAGACTCGATTCGCCTGCTCGAGGCCGTGGGCAAGCTCGTGAAAGAGCGTGGGTTCGAAATTGTCGACATCGACTCCGTTATCATGCTCCAGCAGCCCAAGATATCCCCGTATCGCGAGCAGATGCGCGTCAATATCGCCGAGGCACTTCACGTGGACGTAGATAACGTTGGGGTCAAGGCGACGACAACGGAGCATCTTGGCTACGAGGGTCGTGGAGAAGGTGCTTCTGCGCAAGCGGTGTGCCTGCTCTCGAAGGAGTAGCACACGCCGCTGCAGATGCATGCGGCATGCGCGTTCATGCGCACGCTACCCGCTCGTCGCTTAGGGCGCGGCAGCTGCGGAACTCGCGCGCTCCGCACGCTCGGGCAATCCTCGCTCCCGCTGAGTCCACACACCTCGCAGCTCGCGAAATCGCACGCATGCCGCATGCGCCTGCATACGCCTAAACTATGGCCCTGCTACGAATGACATGCACCTGCCTTTCCTGATAAGATGCTGAATCACGCACAACGCTAGACCAAGGAGTCACCATGCAAATCTACAATTCCGCAACTCACCGCAAGGAGGAGTTCGTTCCTCGTGAACCAGGTAAGGTTGCGATGTATGCGTGTGGTCCCACTGTCTACAACCATATTCATATCGGTAACGCGCGTACGTTTCTGACGTTTGACGTTGTGCGCAAATACCTCTCGTTTCGCGGGTACGATGTCACGTTTGTTCAGAACATTACTGATGTCGATGACAAAATCATCAATCGTGCTCACGAAGAGGGGAAAACCCCCGAGGAAATCGCCGCGTTTTATACGGAAGCGTTTATCGAGACCATGCATCGTTTTGGAATCGACGATCCAGACGTGCGCCCTCGTGCGACACAAGAAATCTCCGAGATGATTGCGCTCGTGCAGCTGCTCATCGACCGTGGGCATGCGTACGAATCCCAAGGCGACGTGTATTTTTCGGTCCGCTCGTTTGCGAATTACGGTGAACTGTCGAACCGTAACGTCGATGAGCTTGAAAGCGGTGCTCGCGTTGACGTGAACGAGCTCAAGCGTGACCCGCTCGACTTTGCGCTTTGGAAAGCGGCAAAGCCTGGCGAGCCTCACTGGAACTCACCGTGGGGCGAAGGACGTCCGGGCTGGCATCTCGAGTGCTCGGCTATGTCGCAGAAGTATCTCGGCTTGCCGCTCGACATTCACGGTGGAGGAAACGATCTTGCGTTCCCCCACCATGAAAACGAGAAAGCCCAGACGGAAGCAGCATACGGCGAGAAGTTCGTCAATTTCTGGATGCACTCAGGCATGCTCAATATCCATAACGAGGAAACGGGCGAGGACGAGAAAATGTCCAAGAGCCTCGGCAACTTCCTCCTTCTCAAGGACGTTTTGGATACCTGCGATGCCGAAGCCCTGCGCCTTCTCATGCTTCAGACGCATTATCGTTCGCCTTTGAATTTTGGCGACGACCGCTTGAAAGAGGCCGCTTCGTCGCTCGAGCGCATAACGACGGTGGTTCGTAATCTTCGCTGGAGTGCGCAGAATGCTGCTCCGTCCGAAGATACGGATCTCGCAGCTTGCGATAGTGCCCGCGAGAAAATGCACGCGGACTTCATCGAGGCGATGGATGACGACTTCAACTCTGCCGGTGCTCTGGCCGCAGTCTTCACGTTCGTGAGTTTCTGCAATCGCTTTCTCGAGGAAAACGAAACCATGGGTGATGTAGCACGCAAGGCGGCAATAGCCAACGCGGACGCCATCGAAAAGCTGCTTGGGGTTCTGGGAATTCACATCACTCAAGAAGAAGCTATCGAGAATGCTGATGAGGTTTGCGCGCTTGCAAAGGAACTCACCGGCTACGAAGGCGAAAATGTGCAAGACGCTGTCGAGGCGCTTCTCGCCTCACGTCAAGAGGCCCGTTCAGTCAAGGATTGGGCGCGTGCGGATGCCGTGCGCGACGGCCTGGCAGGGCTTGGATTTGTAATAGAAGATACGCCAAATGGAGCTCGTGTTGTCTACGGAAAATGAATTCCTCGAAGGCCGGCACGCTCTCGAAGAGGCAGTCGAAGCCGGCGTTCCCGTGCAAGTTGTGTATGCAAGCGACGCGGCGATTGCAGATAAGCGCTGCTCGAAGCTGCTCGCCCGCCTGCGCTCGGATGGTATAGCCATCGAACGCGCGACCAAACGCGAGCTCGAAGAACGCTCCTCACGTGGAGCGCATCAGGGAATCGTGGCACAGGTCGCTCCATATTCGTATGCGTCGCTCGAGGACCTTGTGCAACGTGCTGCGGGAAAGCAGAACGCGCTCATCATCGCTTGTGACCATGTGACCGACGCCGGCAATTTTGGTGCGATAGTGCGGAGTGCCGAAGTCGTTGGCGCTTGCGGGGTTCTTATCCAGAACAAGCGCAGCGCGCGCGTGAACATGGCGTCGTATAAAACATCTGCTGGCGCAGTGGCGCATCTGCCCATTGCGCTCGAGGCGAATCTCGCGACCAACCTCGAAAGACTCAAGGACGAGGGCTTTTGGATCGTTGGTGCAAGCGAGCACGCGCAATCGCTGCTATGGGATGCTCCGCTCTCTGGCCGTATCGTCCTCGTGATGGGCTCAGAAGGATCGGGTCTTTCAAAGCTCACGCTTAAAATCTGCGACTTGCTTGTGAAACTGCCCCAAGTAGGACGTGTCGAATCGCTCAACGTCGCACAGGCGACAACGGCGCTCGCGTACGAATGGATGAGGCAATGCAACGTCACCAAGTCCTGATAATCGATGGGTATAACGTAATCCGTAATAACAAACGATACGCGGGTCTTGGCCTCGATTTCGAAGGCGGCGCTGGTTGGAACAAGGCGCGCGAAGCGCTCGTGAACGACGCCGCCTACTTTGTCCAGGGCAACTACGAACGTTGCACGGTCGTATTCGATGGGGCGGGCAATCCCGATTCTGCAGGCGAGCCCAGCAAGAAGGCGGGAATAGACATTATCTTTTCCCCGAGCGGCGTGAGCGCAGATTCCGTTATCGAGAATCTTGCGCATGAAGCGCGTGAGCAAGGCCTGGAAGTCGTGGTTGTTTCGTCTGATTTCACCATCCAATCGACGGTGTATGGCGGCGGGGTCACACGCATGTCCGCGGCGGGATTTGGCATGGACAGCGAGATTCTCGAGCAGGAGTGGCGTGAGAATTCGCAAACTGAGCGACCCAAGAACACGATTGCCGGACGTCTCGACAAAGACACGCTTTCAAAGCTCAATGCAATTGTGCACGGCGATTAGCCGCAGGTGTGGTACACTGCCATCCGATTGGGGGCCAGTGTGGCGCAACGGTAGCGCAGCGGTTTTGTAAACCGACGGTTGCGGGTTCGATTCCTGCCACTGGCACCATTCCTTTCGTGTGGACGCTTGGGGAGCTGCTTGCGGATACGCCCGGATGCGTGGTACTGTCGCTTTTTCGTTGACATTGGCCGCGCGGCGCGGTATTATCCATGACCGCTATGCGGCTATTTCGTCGCGAGCTTGCAGCTTGAAAAGCGTATACATGTTAGTGAGTTTCAAAAAATGGGCGTGTGCCGGAGTGGTTAATCGGGACGGGCTGTAAACCCGTTGGCTTTGCCTACCATGGTTCGAATCCATGCGCGCCCACCATTTGCCTGTGTAGCTCAGGGGTAGAGCACATCCTTGGTAAGGATGAGGCCATCGGTTCAAATCCGATCACAGGCTCCAGCAAGTAACAAGCCTCTGCATTCTATATTGTATGTGTGATTTTGTAATACGTGTGGATTTGGCAGAGCTGAAAATGGCGGCGTAGCTCAGTTGGTTAGAGCGCACGGTTCATACCCGTGTTGCCATTGGTTCGAGTCCAATCGCCGCTACCAAGTTTATAAAACTGCTCCTTTCGGGGCAGTTCTACGTATAAAATAGGAAGCTACAACACGTTCTCAAACGTGGGCGTGTAATGCAAGACAGCAAACAGGAGGATATGATGGCTGAAAAGGAACATTTTGACCGCTCTAAGCCGCATGTAAACATCGGCACGATCGGCCACGTCGACCATGGAAAGACCACGCTGACCGCAGCTATTTCCAAGACTCTTTCCGAGAACGACGGTTCTCATGGCACCGCAAACGCCGACTTCACCGCATTCGAAGACATCGATAAGGCTCCCGAAGAGCGCGAGCGTGGTATTACGATCTCCATCGCTCATATCGAGTACGAGACCGACGGCCGCCACTATGCGCACGTCGACTGCCCGGGCCACGCTGACTATGTCAAGAACATGATCACGGGTGCTGCTCAGATGGACGGCGCCATTCTGGTTATCGCCGCCACCGACGGCCCGATGGCTCAGACCCGCGAGCACATCCTGCTCGCTCGTCAGGTCGGCGTTCCCTACATCGTCGTTTTCCTGAACAAGTGCGACATGGTTGATGACGAAGAGCTCATCGACCTCGTCGAGATGGAGACCCGCGACCTGCTCACCGAGTATGACTTCCCCGGAGATGATATCCCCATTATCCGCGGTTCCGCTCTCAAAGCCCTCGAAGGTGACGCTTCCTACCAGGAGGCAATCTGGGAGCTCATGGACGCAGTCGACAACTACATTCCGACTCCCGCTCGTGAGACCGACAAGCCGTTCCTCATGGCTATCGAGGACGTCTTCACCATCACCGGCCGTGGCACCGTCGCCACCGGTCGTGTCGAGCGCGGTGTCTGCCGCGTCAACGACGAAGTCGAGATCATCGGCATCCGCGAGACGCAGAAGACGGTTGTCACCGGCGTCGAGATGTTCCGCAAGCTGCTCGATGAGGCAGAGGCTGGCGACAACGTTGGTCTGCTCCTCCGCGGCATCAAGCGCGAAGAGATCGAGCGCGGTCAGGTTATCTGCAAGCCGGGCTCCGTTACCCCGCACACCAAGTTCAAGGGCAAGGTTTACGTACTGACCAAAGAAGAGGGCGGCCGTCACACCCCGTTCTTCACCAACTATCGTCCGCAGTTCTACTTCCGCACCACCGACATCACGGGCACCGTTGTTCTGCCCGAGGGCGTCGAGATGGTTATGCCGGGTGACAACGTCGAGATTACCGGCGAGCTCATCCACCCGATCGCAATGGAAGAGGGCCTCAAGTTCGCTATCCGTGAGGGTGGCCGTACGGTCGGCTCTGGTCGTGTTACCGAGATCATCGAGTAACGCGCAGATTGAAAAATAGCAGATAGGCCCGGCGGCCATGCGCCGCCGGGCATGTCTGCGCTTTAGGAGGATTTACAATGCGCACGATGGTCACTTTGGCCTGCACTGAGTGCAAACGCCGTAATTACACGACCAAGAAGAACAAGCAGAACAATCCCGAGCGCATCGAGCTCAAGAAGTACTGCAGGTGGTGCGGTCACCATACGCTCCATCGTGAGACTCGCTAAGTGTTCTACGCTCGGCTACAATATGTAGCCGGCAGGTACAGGCCAGTAGCTCCAATTGGTAGAGCGCCGGTCTCCAAAACCGGATGTTGGGGGTTCGAGTCCCTCCTGGCCTGCCAGTTTTTCTTAGCCAACCTTCGCGTTGGCTCTTTTTTAGGCAGTCAAGCCTTGAGAAAGCGAAAACAAGATGGCTCAAAAGAAGCATAAGAAGAGGAAACGCGATACACGCACCGAAGAGCAGAAAGCTCAGTCCGCGCGCGATATTGCTCAGGCGAAATCCGCCGAGCCCGAAAAGAAAACGGGCATCCTCTCCGGAAGAAAAGATAAAGAGACCGAAAAGGCTAAGAACAAGGTTGCAGCTAAGGGCAAAGACGGCAAACACGCCAAGCCCGGCCTGTGGACCCGCTTTGTCACTTACTGCAAAGAAGTCAAAGGCGAGATGCAGCGCGTAGTCTGGCCGACGCGCCCCGAGCTTATCAACGCGAGCGTCATCGTCATCGGTGCTCTCATCTTTTTCGGTGTCTACATCGCCATTATCGATAACATCATCATTATTCCGCTCGATGCCATCGCATCTCTTGGAGTGAACGCCAATGGCTAGAAGATGGTACGTTGTCCATACCTATTCTGGGTATGAGAACAAAGTTAAAACGAACATTGAGCACCTCATCGAGACTCAAGGTCTCGAAAACAATATTTTCGAAGTGCTTATTCCCACCGAAGAAGTAACAGAGATCAAAGAAGGTGGCCGCCGCGTCACCTCCGAAAAAAAGGTCTTTCCGGGTTATGTCCTCATCAAGATGAACCTCGATGCCCGCACGCAGGTTGCCGTTCGCAACACGCCTGGCGTCACTGGGTTCGTTGGCAGCGAGGGTCAGCCCGTTCCGCTGACGCGCGAGGAGTTCAACAAGATCACCAAGCGCGTGAGCCCCGAGGCTCCCAAGAAAACCTCGACGGATCTCGAAGAGGGTCAGTCGATCAAGGTTGTCAGCGGGCCGCTCGCAGACTTCGATGGCACGGTTTCCGAGGTCAATCCCGAGGCCGGCAAAGTCAAGGTGCTTGTTTCGATTTTTGGACGCGAGACACCCGTCGAGCTCAGCTTCGATCAGGTGGCAAAGATTTAATTTGGAAGAAACACGCAGCGCCGCGCCTCAATGTGGAAGAGGGCTTCTCGTGGCACAGCGTTTTTCATATACATGAAAGATAACGGCGCGGTTTAGCGTCAGCTACAGGTAAGGAAAGAAGAAAAATGGCTAAGAACAAGGAAGTCACCGGCTTTATCAAGCTGCAGATTCCTGCTGGACAGGCCAATCCGGCTCCCCCGGTAGGCCCAGCTCTGGGCGCACAGGGCGTCAACATCATGCAGTTCTGCCAGGCATTCAACGCCGCAACGCAGGACAAGGGTAACACCATCATCCCTGTCGAGATCACCGTCTACGAAGACAAGACCTTCGACTTTATCACCAAGACTCCGCCGGCTGCCGTTCTCATCCGCCAGGCGCTTGGTATTGAAAAGGGCAGCGGTGTTCCGCAGCGCGATAAAGTTGGCACGCTCACGCAGGCGCAGCTCACCGAAATCGCCGAGACCAAGCTGCCCGACCTCAACGCAAACGACATCGATGCTGCCAAGAAGATCGTTGCCGGCACGGCTCGTTCGATGGGCGTTTTGGTCGAAGAGGCGTAACCCTCGCTCGACAGTTTAAGTAGTTTAGGTACTTTGCGGATCCACAAGGGAATCGCTATATGTGGGAGGGCCGGCCAGGCTCGTTGACCACGAGGAGGAAAGAACATGGCAAAGCACGGCAAGAAGTACAATGCCGCACTCGAGAAGGTCGAGTACGGCAAGTTCTACACCCCGCTCGAGGCGGTCAAGCTCGCCAAGGAAATCTCGAGCGCCAAGTTCGACGAGAGCGTGGAAGCGCATTTCCGTCTGAACATTGACACCCGTCAGGCAGACCAGCAGGTTCGCGGTTCTATCTCGCTGCCCAACGGCACGGGTAAAGAAGTTCGCGTCGCTGTCTTCGCAGAAGGCGACAAGGCCAAGGAAGCCGCAGGGGCCGGCGCTGATATCGTCGGTTCCGACGATCTGGTCGCCGAAATTCAGAAGGGCGAGATCAACTTCGACGCAGCTGTGGCTACGCCGGATATGATGAGCAAGGTCGGTCGTCTGGGTAAAATCCTCGGCCCCCGTGGTCTTATGCCGAACCCCAAGCTCGGCACTGTCACCCCGGATGTCGCGAAAGCCGTCGGCGAACTCAAGGGCGGTAAGGTCGAGTATCGTGCAGACCGCTACGGTATCTGCCACGTTGGCATCGGCAAGGTTTCCTTCGATGCCGAGAAGCTCGCAGAGAACTACGGTGCTCTCTATGACGAGATTCTGCGTGTGAAGCCGGCCGCGACCAAGGGCCGCTACGTTAAGTCCGTCGCCATCACCACGACGATGGGCCCTGGCATCAAGGTTGCCACCGACGTGACGCGCAATTACACCGAGGCGTAGGCTTCAAGTTTGCGTAATTGCGCGCAATGTTCTAGAATCATCGCGCTCGTAACACACGGGCGCTTTGAGTTTGTAAGGTTTACCCGCTACCTAAGACAGCCGGTGTTCCAATACGGAACTTAAGGGAAGCGTAAGCTTCCGCCCGCCGAGGTGGTCGAATTGCATACATGCTTTTGTAGGCATGCACTTTCAATCGACCTCCACTGTCAAGCAGCGGGGGTCGATTTATATGGAAGGAGGTGCACATGCCTACTCAGCAAAAAGCCGATCAGATCGTGGAGATCAAGGAGCAGTTCGAGCAAGCTGGCGCATGCTGGTTCATCGATGCTCGTGGCCTCACGGTCAAGCAAGTCCAGGAGCTCCGTCGCGGCATCCGCGAAGCGGGTGGTCTGATGAAGGTGTACAAGAACACCCTTACCGCGCGTGCCATTGCAGAGCTCGAGTATCCTGAGATTCCGGAAATCCTCGCCGGCCCCACCGCATTCGTGTTTACGGGTGCAGATGTTGCCGCACCCGCAAAGGTTCTCAAGGACTTTGCCAAGGAAAACGAGCTGCTCGAGATCAAGGGCGGCATGATGGACGCCGCGGTTCTCACCCCGGCAGAGGTCGAAGCAGTCGCTTCGCTTCCGTCCAAGGAGGTCCTGCTCGCTCAGATCGCAGGCGCTATTTCTGGCGTCGCCCGTGGCCTTGCCACGACAATCAACGGTGTTCCGAGCGGTCTCGCTCAGTGCATCAAACAAGTTGCCGATCAAAAGGCAGCGTAATGTTAGCGCGGCCTGAAGCCGCATAAGTTGAAATTAAGTTTGCCGCTGTAAAGGCAGCGGCATAATGAAAGGAACCAAAAATGGCTCTCACCAAGGAAGAAATTGTTGATGCTCTGAAAGAAATGACTCTCATCGAGGCATCCGAGCTCGTCACCCTCATCGAGGAGACCTTCGGCGTTTCCGCCGCTGCTCCCGTTGCCGTTGCTGCTGCTGGTGCTGCCGGTGGCGAGGCTGCTGCTGCTGAAGAGAAGACCGACTTCGACGTCGTTCTCGAGTCCTTCGGCGACAACAAGATCGCTGTTATCAAGGTTGTCCGCGAGGTCACCAGCCTCGGTCTCAAGGAGGCCAAGGCTCTCGTCGAGGGTGCTCCCACCAACGTTCTCGAGGGTGCAAACAAGGACGACGCAGAGGCTGCCAAGGAGAAGTTCGAGGCTGCTGGCGCTGTCATCACCCTCAAATAGTCTTAGCTGACTGCATTATAAAAGCCCGGGTGCTTGAAAAAGCCCCGGGCTTTTTTGTCGCCCTGCCAGCTGCCCCACGCGTTCACCTTCACGCCGCGTTCTTGCGCTTTTCAGTTTCGGGGTATGTAATGTGGGCAACAACGAGCGAAAGCACAGCAAGGGCGTCGACACAGCAGAGCGTCACGGTGAATCCGTATTGGTCGTTTATTATGCCCCAGGCAAGTGAGGCAATGCCAATGCCAACATCGTAGAGCAGGTAGAACAGTCCATTTGCCGCACCCCAACGCTCGGTTGGAGAGTTCTTTACAGACACGGCCTGGTTGACTGGCAAGGCGAGGCCAAGGCAAAGGCCGTATGGAAGACCGGCCGCATAGAAGAGGCCGTCACGTAGCGCGGGCGTAAGCTCGCTTGCGGTAACGAACGCGAGCGTCCCAAAGCAGACAACGCCTGCCGCAACGGCAATAGCGAACAATTTGATGGAGGCGATGCGGTCCATGAACGATCTTGAAGACATACGGATGACAATCATCGTGATGGCAGAGACGGTGTAGAACAGACCCGCTCCTTCCACGCCTAGCTCGGTTCCAAGAAGCCCTGCAAAGAAAATGCCAAAGCCAAATGCCGGGGCGAGCACCATCATGGGGATACCGCCGGCAAGCGCGCCTCGTTCAAAAATCTTCGATTTGAAGCTTGCCTGCTCCTTCTGCGGCGCATCTGTCAGATCCTGCTTTTTGCGCACTAAGCTCAGATACGCTGCGGTTCGAGGCAGGCGTTCCGGGTGACGTTCATAAGAACAGGCAAGACATAAAACGATTGCAATGGCAGCAATAATGCCGATTCCCCAGTACAGATTCTCGGGTGGGTTCGTCGATGCGAGGGCGATTGCCATAGCGGGTCCAACCGATATGGCGACGGCCTGTCCAAGACCGTAATAGCCGATTCCCTCGCCGAGCCTTTCTAGCGGCAGGACATCTGCTGCTGCCGTTGCGGCAGCGGTGGTCACCGCAGAAAACCCGAGCCCCTGAATAACGCGCCACAGAATGAAGAGGTCGAGACTGGCCGAAAAAGCCGACCCCATAACACCCACAAACAAGACGACAGCACCAGATACAAGCACGATGAATCTACCGCGTGAGTCTGCAAGGGGTCCCGAAATCAGACGCGCCGCAAGAGCCGCTCCCGAAAAAACGGCTGCGCCGATTCCCGCCAGAGTGGACGATCCCCCAAGACGGCTGATGTATACGGAGGTTCCCGCGTTCATACCCTGACCCACAAGAAAGGCGCAAAGCGCGATAGCGGTAATGATCACGAACGTTGCTGTCCAGAGACGCGGGCGCTCGGAAGGGCTTGCCTGTGATGCACTCTGCGTGCGCTGCTCTCCTTGCGAATCATTCTCCACGCGCGACGGGCCTGTGCCGCTCTTTTCCATTGCTGCTATTCCACTCGAGTCGGATATGGCATTATTGCTTCGAATACTATGCAAATTAAACGTCTGTAATAATCTTACAAGGAATGCTGGAAAGCAATACAGAAGATTGACCCGTATGCGCGTACGTCATGGTGGGCGGATTCTGAAGTAATTCATTTTCGCTATAAAACAGAGAATAAGATGACGTCCAACAGTGATAACCTATTGAGGTTGTTTAATACAAGAGACGGGGATGACATGCTCGAACGCGCGGATCTGAAGAAGAGATACGAAAAAGAAGAATACGATCAACTGAAAGACGAATTAACAGCAAAGCTCGTAAAGCTTCAGCAGGATTGCATTCGCGAGAAATTCCCCGTAATCATCACTGTTGACGGCTGGAGTGCATCGGGCAAGGGGACGAGCATCTCGAAGCTCGTCAAAGACCTCGACCCGCGCTCCTTCATGGTCCATTCCATCAATGCTCCTACAGAAGACGAACTCCGCTACCCGCTCATGAAGCGCTATTGGGAGCGCGTGGGCCAATACGGAACCTTTACGATTTTTGGCAAGAGCTGGTATCACGAGGCGTTGCAGATTATTACGAATGCGTTTGCAGATGCCCGCGATTCGCAGGCTGCGCATCCTGTGCTACGCAAGCATGGCGATTACGTCATCACGGGAAACGAGGAGCTCTCGAGCCTGTATGCAGAGTCCGCCCATATGTTCGAGCGCCAGCTCATCGATGACGGATATCTGCTTGTGAAATGCTTCTTCCACATCAGCAAGAAAGAGCAGCTGCGCAGGCTGGAAGCACTTCATGCCGAGAAGTCCACAGCCTGGCGTGTTACCAAGGCGGATTTTCAGCAGAATAGGAACTACGACCTCTTTGTCGGTGCGGTCGACCAGTTGCTTGAGCTGACGAACACGGCAGATGCGCCCTGGAATATCATTGCAGCAGAGAACAGGCGTGTTCGCCGCATCGAGTTTTTGAAGGTGCTCGTCAAGGAAATCGAGAGCGGCCTCGAAAGGCATTGCAAACGCAAGGGCAACCCCCTCAGTATTCCCGCCGATTTTCCGCTTCCGCGTTCACGGCACCGTCTTGTCGAAATGCCGAAGGTAGAAGATGCACGACATGACCTCACTATTGATCTCGATGAATATAGGACGAAGCTGAAAGCCGAGCAGGACAGGCTTGCGGAGTTGCAAGGCGAGCTTTATCGGCGCAGCATCCCGATGATGTTGGTCTACGAGGGCTGGGACGCCGCAGGCAAGGGCGGCAACATCAAGCGGGTTGCTTCCGCGCTCGACGCACGCGATTATCGTGTGGTCCCCTCTGCTGCTCCTACGAAGGTCGAAAAAGAGCATCCTTTCTTGTGGCGTTACTGGGTGAACCTACCCAAGACCGGGCACATAGCCATCTACGATCGCTCCTGGTATGGACGTGTCATGGTCGAAAGGGTAGAAGGCTTCTGCACGGACGACGATTGGCGCCGAGCATTCGAAGAGATCAACGACTTTGAGTGGGAGATGTACCGTACCGGCACAATACTGCTCAAGTTCTGGATTGATGTGAGCCAGGACGAGCAGCTTGCCCGTTTCGAAGCGCGCAAGAACGATCCCGATAAAGCATGGAAGCTCACAGACGAAGATTGGCGCAACCGCGATAAGTATCCGCAGTATTGCCAGGCAATCAACGATATGCTCTGCATGACTTCGACGGATTTCGCCCCGTGGCACATCGTCGAATCCGATGACAAGAGGTATGCGCGTATCAAGGCACTGGAGATCATCAACGCAGCCATCAAAAAGCGGCTTGAAATCGAATAGCACGAGAGCGCAGGCAAATTCTCTGACATACGACGGACGCTCATGGCGGCATGCGGCGGCATGCGCTCATGCCTCGCTGGACGCTCCTCGCATCCGGCGCGGCAGCTGCGGGACGAATGCTTGCGCATTCGTTAGTCCTCGCTCCCGCCGCGCCTATGCTTCGTCGCAGCTTCGGAAATCGCTCATGCCGCCATTGCTGCTCTCTGCATATAAAGTTCCATTTCTACCGAAAAATATGAGCCGTTTGCGGTTTAATCCTGCTTGTCTCGACCGTTCACCAAAATATTTCTTGACTTTGCATCTGTGCGCTCGTATTCTCTAGCTCCTATGGCACCCCAAAAGGGTGTCGCCGATTTCAAAGCAGGCGGCTTGAAGGAGGAACACGCAGTGCCAAGCACTAAGCCAATGTCCAAAACCAACGTATATCGCGAGCGTTTGAGTTTCGCGAAAATTCCCGAGGTTATGGATATCCCCAACCTGATTTCAATCCAGATCGACTCGTTCAACAACCTCATGACGGACGGTCTTGCAGAGACCTTCGCCAGCATGTCTCCTATCGAGAACAGCGCAAAGACGCTTTCCGTGGAGTTTGGTGCTCATGAGTTTGGTGATCCCAAGCATTCTGTCGAGGAATGCAAGAAGCGCGACATCTCGTACCAGGCGCCTCTCTTCGTTGATATTCGTTTTATCAACAAGGAGACGGGTGAGATGCAGGAATCCAACGTCTTCATGGGCGACTTCCCGCTCATGACGAGCCGCGGCACCTTCATCATCAATGGTACCGAGCGCGTTGTGGTCTCCCAGCTCGTTCGCTCCCCCGGCGTGTACTTCTCTGCCGAGCGCGACAAGACAAGCGATCGCACCATCTACAACGCCAAGGTCATCCCCACGCGCGGCGCCTGGCTCGAGTTCGAGACTGATAAGCGCGACGTGCTTTCTATCCGCATCGACCGTAAGCGCAAGCAGCCCGCGACGCTGCTTTTGCGCGCACTGGGCATCGCGGAGACGCGCGACGAGATCATCGAGGTACTCGGCGATAGCGAGATGGTCGAGCGCACGCTCGAGAAAGACCCCTCCAGCAATCGCGACGAGGCTCTCGTCGAACTGTATCGTCGCCTGCGCCCGGGTGAGCCACCTACGGTGGATTCTGCACGCAGCCTCCTCGAAGGCCTCTTCTTCAATGCGCAACGCTACGATCTTGCCAAGGTCGGCCGCTATAAAATCAACAAGAAACTCGGTATCGAGAGCGATTCTTCCACGCTCACCGTCGAAGACATCATCACCTCGATGCGCTACATCATCAACCTGCATGATGGTGAAGCGGGCTATCAGACCGACGACATCGACCACTTTGGAAACCGTCGTATCCGTACGGTTGGCGAGCTCATCAAGAACCAGTTCCGCATCGGTATCAGCCGTATGGAGCGCGTTGTGCGTGAGCGCATGTCGACCTTTGACCCCGAGGATATCTCGCCGCAATCACTCATCAACATCCGCCCGATCGTCGCTGCTATCAAGGAATTCTTCGGTTCTTCCCAGCTTTCGCAGTTCATGGACCAGACGAATCCTGCAGCTGGCATCACACACAAGCGCCGTCTATCGGCCCTGGGCCCGGGCGGCCTTTCCCGTGAGCGCGCAGGCTTCGAAGTACGCGACGTGCACACCTCCCATTATGGCCGCATGTGCCCCATCGAGACTCCTGAAGGACCGAACATCGGCCTCATCGGCTCGCTTGCAACCTATGCACGCGTAAACGACTTCGGCTTTATCGAGACCCCATACCGTCGCGTCGTCGATGGCAAGGTGACCGACGAGGTCGATTACCTCACGGCCGATGAAGAAGAGAACTATTCCATTGCTCAGGCAAACGAGCCCTTCGATCCCGAGACTCGCGTATTTGGGTCTGTCGACGAGAAGACGGGCAAATTCGTGCCTGCCGCACGCGCCGTGTGCCGTACCAAAAACGCCGACGGCGTCTTTGGTGACCCCGAGGAAATTCCTGTCGAAGAGGTCCAGTACATGGACGTCTCCCCTCGCCAGATGAACTCCGTTGCAACGGCTCTCATCCCATTCCTCGAGCACGACGACGCTAACCGCGCTCTTATGGGTTCGAATATGCAGCGTCAGGCTGTGCCGCTGCTCCGCCCGCAGGCGCCGCTTGTTGGCACTGGTATGGAGCATCGAATCGCATCCGACTCAGGCGAGCTGCCGCTGGCAGAGAACTCGGGCATTGTTACGTACGTCGATGGTGGACGTATCGAGGTCACGACAGACGAAGGCGAAGTCGATACCTACGAGCTCCCCAAGTTTCAGCGCTCTAACCAGAGCGGCTGCATTAACTACAAGCCGCTCGTCGGGTATGGCGACGAGGTTTATGCCGGCGATGCCCTGGCCGATGGCCCCTCTACGGACCACGCCGAACTCGCACTTGGCCAGAACCTCATGATTGCTTATATGCCATGGGAAGGCTTCAACTACGAGGACGCAATTATCATTTCCGAGCGCGTCGTCGCCGAAGACCTCCTTACGTCGATTCACATTTCCGAGCATGAAATCGATGCGCGCGATACCAAGCTGGGTCCCGAGGAAATCACCCGCGAAATCCCGAATCTTTCCGAGGATATGCTCTCGAATCTCGATGTCGATGGCGTGATTCGCATCGGCGCCGAGGTGCATCCGGGCGACGTGCTCGTTGGCAAGGTGACGCCCAAGGGCGAAACCGAGCTCACGGCAGAAGAGCGCCTGCTGCGCGCAATCTTTGGCGAGAAGGCCCGCGAGGTGCGCGATACTTCCCTCAAGATGCCCCATGGTGCATCCGGGCGCGTCATCGGCATCGCGCAGTTCTCGCGTGAAGCCGGCGATGAGCTTCCCCCAGGAATCAACGAGCTCGTGCGCGTGTACGTTGCTCAGAAGCGCAAGGTGCAGCAGGGTGACAAGCTCTCTGGTCGCCATGGTAACAAGGGCGTTATCTCCAGGGTGCTTCCCGTCGAGGACATGCCCTATATGGCAGACGGCACGCCCATCGATGTCATCCTGAATCCGCTCGGCGTTCCCTCTCGTATGAACGTTGGTCAGCTGCTCGAAAACCACCTTGGGTGGGCTGCTCTCAATGGTTGGAGCGATGACGAGAACAGCGACAAGCCGGTAGAGGGACCCTTCTTTGTATCGACGCCAATCTTTGACGGTGCGACAGAAGAGGAAATCTCCGACGTCATTCTCAAGGGTAACAAGAACCGCGTGAACAAGGCGAGGGCACGCTACGGCGATATGTTCTACGAGCCGTTTGTCTCGCAGCTT
>CACZSV010000112.1 GCA_902783925.1 uncultured Coriobacteriaceae bacterium | reverse complement strand
GCGGGCTTCAACCCGCCCGAAAGGGCGTAGGGGCGGGCTTCAACCCGCCCGAAAGGGCGTAGGGGCGGGCTTCAACCCGCCCGAAAATGAGTCGCGAGGAACGCCATGCCGGCTCATTCTGCCCCACTCATCCGGGATGTTGTGGAGTCCGCGTGCGCATGCGCTTTCCCCGAGATGACGCTTGCCGCACCAGACGTTATAATCGTCCTTAATCACATGAAATTAATTGATAGGTAGGTATTCTTTGACGTTCATCCGTGTTCAGCTCGGCTGTCTCATCTGTGCCCTGTTCACATTACTTGCAATTTGTGTGGCGCCAACATCTGCTCAAGCTGCGGAAAATGCAGAGGTAGAGCAATCTTCCCCCGTCTCGATTGAAGAAAACGAAGGTATTGTAGACGTAGACGTAGGTGTCGGTGGTGTTCTGCAGCCATCGTCTAGCGACCCGCAAGCAGCCAATGGTGAATCAAATATGGGCGCTTCGAGTCAGCTGCAGGCGGCAGAAGATCCTGCAGACCCCACCGATCCCACCGACCCTGTGGATCCCGAGCCGGAGCCTCCAAATGCTCTGCCGACGGTAGCGGGCAGCCAGGCAACGCTTGCAGATAAGCAGACAACTACGGAAACGGTCACGACCGAGACGCAGGACATGTACCGCATGTACAATCCCAATTCCGGTGAGCATTTCTATACAGCTGCGATTGACGAGCGAGATCATCTCGTTGATGTGGGTTGGCATTACGAGGGCGTTGGCTGGACGGCTCCTGTCGTGAGCGATGCTCCCGTGTATAGGCTGTATAACCCCAATGCGGGTGATCATCACTATACGCTTGATGAAAGCGAGAAAGATTACCTGAGCGACATCGGTTGGAACTTCGAAGGCATTGGCTGGTATTCGGCTCCGAGCGCAAAGGGCACACCGGTGTTTCGCCAGTACAATCCCAATGCAACAGCCGGATCGCATAATTTCACGATGGATACTTCCGAGAATACGAATCTTGTCGAATTAGGCTGGCACTTCGAGACAATCGCCTGGTATGCGCTTACAGCCACGAGCGAAGTCATCGAGCATACGACATCCACGATTACCGCTACGGCGCCGTATCTGACGGCGACTTTCGCCGCTGCGGCAGATAAGGCGCTCGAGACAATTGTCTCGTATGCAAAAGATGACACGACGTATTTTCTCTTTCCGTCGTATGCCCCGCTCAATAAAGTGATGCTTAATGCCTTTGACGCAAAGGGCGAGCAAGTGCGCGTGTATATATCGAATGGCCCCTCGTACAAATTGATCGATCCTGCTACATACATTGATCTCACGGCTCTCGGGGCAAAGACAGATAGTATGGGTTCTTTGTACCTGAGCTTCGTTACGGCCAGCATGGAGGCGTTCTTTCCGCTTGTCGTCATGAAATCTGCCAATATCCCTGCCGTGTATATCAATAGTGCGAATATCAGTTCGCAGGGGCGTGCGTATGTTGAGGCAAGCCCTGACCATTCTGCAAAGGCAAAGGTGGCCGTGAGCGTTGTCGGCGCAGACGGAAGCGTGGTTTACGATTCGGATGACCTTACGAACAGCAAGAAGATTTCGTCGATCAAGGGTCGCGGCAACAGCAGCTGGGGCATCGGCGAGAAGAAGCCGTATCAGATTTCACTGAGTACAAAAAGCTCGCTGGTCGATGGCGCTGGAAAAGCAAAGAAGTGGATATTGCTTGCTAACGGCGCCGACCCGACACTGCTGGGCAATTCCATCGCTTTCGATTTTGCGAGGGAGCTCGGTCTTGATTCCGTAATCTCGACGCCCGTTGATCTGTATTACGACGGCGAATACCGCGGCAATTATCTGTTGGTTGAAAAGATTGAGATTGGCAAGGACCGCATCGACATCGCCGACCTCGAGGATGCATACGAAGACGCGAACCCCGATATTGATTTGGAAAGCCAGCCCACGGCAATGGCCGTCAATCGTTTTGGCCTCCAGATGCAGTATGTGACGAATATTGTAGATCCCGAAAACTATTCTGGTGGGTATTTGCTCGAGCTTGACACTGCGTATTATAGAAGCGAGGCGTGCTGGTTCGAGGTTCTATGGCCCGACACGGGGATTATTACGCACTTTGTAGTAAAGAGCCCCGAGTTCGCATCGATGAGCGCCGTGAAGTTTATCAGCGAGGCAGTTCAGGAAGCGCTCAATAATCTTGCCGCGGGTCGCACAAATCTTACGGACGGCTCCTTCTCGTTCGATCTCGATTCCTTTGCAAAAATGTATTTGCTCGGCGAGTTCTTTAAGAATCTCGATGTATTCGCGAGCTCGACGTATTACTACATCGATGCTGGCAGCACCGTGTTCACGGCTGGACCCGTATGGGATTTCGACGCGTGCATGGGCCGTCGCGTCGATGCATCTGGATCGCTCCCCTCGGCGTATTCAGGCATATTCTCCCCTGTGACGGGAATGAGTATTTTCTATAACGGGATTCAGAGCCGCGTGAGGGAGATATACGCTTCGGCGTTTAGTGGGCTTGCTGGAGGCGTCGTTCTGGGCGACGCCTCTGCAATTGGGCTCGCGGGTGCTTTGCACTCCATCGTCTGGTATGCCAATAGAATCGTTGCATCGAGCCGTATGGACAATTTGGTATTTGGGGTCAATTCGTTCGACAATCAAATGAAGCCTTTCGAGACCTGGGGCACCAACGTGCAATATTTGCAGAATTGGGTCTATTGGCGCACATCATGGTTTAATGCAAACTATTTCAATGTCGGCAATAACGCTGTGACTAATGCGAACCGTAGCCATGATGGTTTCGACTACGGCCTCGTCTTCGACTATGACTATTATCTTGAGCAGAATCCCGATGTGGCTGCGCAATACAGCAATCCAGAGGAAGTCATTCTCCATTTCATTCTCTACGGAATGCCGCAGGGTCGTATGGGTAGTCGGAATTTTGACGTGAATGCATATCGAAGCAATAACCCGCAGCTCAATAAGCTTTTCGGGGACAATCTGATGGCGTATTACTATCACTATTGCACAGATGGCTTCAAGGCTGGTCTGGTGAGCTGGGCCTAATGCCACGAAACGTCGTATCCTGACCATGTGCCGTTTCAGGAGAACGATTTTTCTGGCGAATATATGCACATGAAAGAGGCCCCCGCGAATTGTTCGCGAGGGCCTCTTGAATATGGTGGCAGTTTCACTAGATTCCGTACCAGGCGTAGCCTTCGTCATTCCATCCGATGCTAACGAGATAGTTGTGTTCTGATTCGTCGGTGGTGTAGTTGTGGTTATTCGAGAACTGGTTGGGGTTGTAGTCGCGGTACAGCGGCACCGTCTTCGCGTCATCCGAATACCAGCCGATTCCCTCGTAGGTCCAGCCGGCGGCGATGAGCGCATCTCCTTCCGAACTGTCAGTCGTGTAATGATGCTCGCCGGCGTTGGGGTTATAGAAGCGGTAGACCGGTGTGTTCGATGCAGAAGGGGTGTTCCAGCCGATTCCCTCGTAATTCCATCCAGCTTCGATGAGGGTTTGGCGCTCGTTATAGTCTGACGTGTAGAAGTGTTCGCCGGAATTGGGGTTGTAGAGACGGAACATATCCTGCGCGCTCACGTTCGAGGTATCGACTTGCTGGGAGGATGATTTGTCCTTCTCCCACGACGCGCTCGATTCGGATGGGTTACCCGAAGGCACTCCTGCATTGGGGACCGAGCCGTTGTTCACGTTCGAGCCGGGTGCCGTATTGGAACCGGGGTACGCGCTTGGATTCGTGTTCGCGTTTGCGCCGCTCGTTGCGCTTGCGGAGGCAAGCTGAGAGTTGTTGCTGGAAAGCGTATACGTCTGTCCCGACTCAAGGTCGCCCGATGCATACAGTACCCACTGGGCGTTCTTGGCTGCTGTCGTCGAGGCAAGCGTATTACCCGAGGAATCCTTCACGCTGACCGTTTGACCGGCACTGATGTTGAGATTCGAACCGCCAAATGCCTGTGCGCTCAGTTCGGCATCGTCGGTTGCCGCACTCTCGCCGTTTTCCGACATCGGACGCATTCCGCCATTCATGCCACCCGGCTGACCGCCGGGGAAACCTCCCATGCCGCCACCCATGGCACTGCCGCCAAAGACAACGTACGTGCCACTCGTGGGTGTAACCGCCATATCAGAGGTACCCAATCCAAGCAACGAGCCGCCTGTTACCGAGAAACTGCCGCCATTGTCTGCGACATCGAATACGCCGTTGCCTCCAGAAGTCGGGCCGTACACGATGGTGCTGCCGCCCGAGATGGAGATGTTTCCGTTCGAGTCGAGGCCATCACCCTGGGAGTTGACGGTCCATGTGCCACCGTAGATATTCAGATTGAAGAGCTCGGCATTCTCGTTTTCGGAGATGTCCTTGTTCGCCGCGTTGACGCCGTCGTCGCTTGCGACGATGCTGCCCGATCCGGAATAGAAGTTCACCGTCGCGGCCTCGATGCCCTCAGTTGCCTGCTGCACGTTGACCGTAGGTCCGCTCGATGATCCCTTCGTGCCGATGTTCAGGTCGTTGTACGCTTTGATGCCGTCGTCGGCAGCATTTACGGTGATGGTTCCGCCGGTGATGTTGGTCGTACCTCCGCTGCTTGCTGCGGAGCTCGTGGCATCGGGATCTGCCTTGATGCCATCATCGCTTGCCGTGACGTTCACAGTGCCGCCCGTGATGTTGACGATGCCTGCCGAGCTGGTGTCGCCTTCGTCCGGGCAGGATTCGATGCCGTCATTTCCCGCATTGACGTTGACGGTGCCGCTGCTAATGGTGACTGACCCATCTGATGATATGCCGTTGCTCGTCGCCTTTGCGTTGACCGTGAGGCTGCCGTCGACGGTGATTGCCACTGCCTCACCTCCCTTAATCGCGTTTTTGCATGCCGTTCCATCGGCGTTGAGCGTGCCCGATCCGCATGTCGTGAGGTTCGATCCGTTCTTGACCTTTATCGCCGCGCCTTCGAAGGCGTCTGCTACCGTCTCGTCGGTCGATGTCTCGTTGGCCGCATCCTCTTTGTCGGTGAGCGTGACCGTGCCCTCGACCTGGATGGTTGTATCGCCGTTGTTTTTATTGATTGCCAGTGGAGCTGTTTCCGAGCAGCTCAGGTTGAGATCCTGCAGGACGAGCGTGACGCCGGTCGTGCCTTTTTTGACCGTGATGCTCCCCTCGGAGCAGCTACCCGTTATGAGGTAGGTACCAGGCGCGTTGATGGTGAGAGATGTGCCCTCGATTTTGTATCCTGCATCCTCGCTCGCGACGACTGCGCTATCGGAGAAGGTGAAGGTGTTGGTGTAGGCGGCCTGGGCTGCGAGCGCCGTCTCGTCCGCGAACGCATCTTGCGTGATGACGGCGGTTGCAGGGATGGCCGTGCAGCTCGCGAGCGTGAGTGCAAGCCCCAAGGTGCCCGCTCGTCTCACCAACTTGCTGCGGGATTTGTCGCTGCGACTGTCCTTGCTGTGTATTCCAGCGCCGCATGCGCGTTCGCTGCTCATTGCCATGACGATATCCTTTCTACAGGGTCTGAGTCTGCAGAAATCATATCGGGCGTTGCTTAAACAATCCTTAAATTGAAATACCTGCGACAGTCGTGCGAGTTTAAGGAACCCTGTCTGTGAGGTCACTGACGACTGAATAGTTTATATTTCATGGTTGTCATCGCCTTCTCCTGACGCTTGCATTTTG
>CACZSV010000111.1 GCA_902783925.1 uncultured Coriobacteriaceae bacterium | reverse complement strand
CACCATCCCCGCAAGCCCCAAGGCCGTGAAGACGAACGACGTGCTCTATGTTGGCTGGCACACCAACCAAACCACTGGCAGCAGCAGCGAAATCCTCGGCATGGCGGGCGAGCACAAGATCGAGCTCTACAAGAAGAGCGGCAGCGGGTGGGTCGAACACCAGTCCAAGACGACCGGAGCCGGCGCCATCACCTCGTTTGATGTCGGCGTACTGGGCGGCAAACCCGTTTGCGCCTTCTCGCTCGACACGAAGTACAAGGCCAACGCAGAGGCGGATACGCTCGGCATCATCGACGCGATCAAGAATTCGACCGTGTACGTCATGGGCGCTGACAGCAGCGCGAGCTTCAAGGAAATAGCCAAGAACTCGACCAACGCCCAATTCGCAACCAAGAGCAACGCGAGCGTTCTTACCTATGCAAAATGGATCGCAGCCGACTCCAACGGCGTACCGTATCTCTCGATCATGAGCAAGAACGCCACTAACGCAGGTGAAGTCACCGAACTTGACGGCAAAGCCGTGGAGCTGCCGACTTCGAGCTACATCATCGCTGGCGACTTGGCAACGCCCGGCAAATGCAATGTTTCGTATCTGTGCTCAGCCAACGGTACGACCGACATCAGCGCACTGGTCCATAAGGGCGCCGGCAACAAGGATTGGACCGCATCTCTTGGAGCAACGGACATCGATGAGGTCGTCATGGATTACCGCGCGACCTACGCCAACGATAAGCCGCTCTTTGTCTACGCAGCAGACGAGCCGAGTAGCGGCGATGCCCTGCAGGCAATGGACGATGATGACGGTGGTGTCGACCTGTGCCAGACGACGGATGACTCGCTCGCGCACTTCGACGTCACCGATGTGAGCTATGACGAGTTCGCTTTCGATTCGGGTAACGAAATGCCTGTCACGGTCAGCTTCACAAACGACGGCATGGCAGGCATCGATGGAGTGGATATCTACGTGCTCGAAGGAGACAACCCCATCAAGGTAGCAACCGTCGACTCGAGCTTCGCCGCCGGCGAACAGGGAGAGGCCACCTTCACGTACACGCTGCCCGATGGCAAGATCTCGAAGGCGCAGGACCTCGTAGTCTATGCTGCCCCCATGGATTCTGAGGTCAAGGTCGCAGACATCAAGCGCTCGAAAGATCAGGACTCCTCATTCGAGGTCGGCGGACCCCGTCTCGTCCTCGAAGCGGAGCACTTCGTAATCGACGGGCAGGAATCCGTAAAGGCAACCGTCAAGAACGTAGGCCAGGCTTCCCAGGGCGCTAAGCTCGTATTCGAGCAGTCCATGACCGGCGATAATCTCGTGACGGCTGATGTTCCCGCGCTTGGCGAGAATGAGACTTTCGAGTACACCTACGAGGCCCCCAAGAAGTTCTTCCGCAAGTCCGGTGTTGAGGATATGACCATCATGCTCGAGAACGACGGTGGTGAAGCATACAGCCTGAATAACACCGACTATGTCACCACCTGGGATAACGGTGACGACACGGTGTTGATGTACAGGCTCTACAACCCTAACAGCGGCGAGCACTTCTATACCGCCGAAATTGCAGAACGCGATAATCTCGTTGGGTACGGCTGGCAAAGCGAGGGCGTAGGCTGGACGGCGCCGGCGTCAAGCGACACCCCGGTCTATCGTCTCTACAACGCCATCGGCGGCGAACATCACTACACAATGGATGCCTCCGAGCGTGATGCACTTATTGCTGCGGGTTGGAACGATGAGGGGACGGGCTGGTATAGCGACGACGCCAAGACGGTACCGCTTTACCGCGAGTACAACCCCAATCAGTTCAGCTGCAACCATAACTACACGACCAGCAAGGACGAGCACGACTGGTTGGTCTCGCTTGGTTGGAGAGACGAAGGTACCGCCTGGTATGGCATAAGCGAATAAGAGATTATTCCTCGACGAAGCTATCGCCAGCGGCGGAGACGCCGATGGCGATAGCTTTCCTATGCTCGGGTACGAGCCTCCCAACCACTTGCGAGTCCTTCGAGAAGAACCGCTCGCTCGCGTTCGATTGGATTAACAAGGTCTTGCTCTCCACCAGCAAGAAAACAGGCTGCACCTAGCGCGGCAATCTCTCTACCAAGCGCTCACGAAAGGTAACGTAGATCGCAAGGCCCCAAGGTGCACAGCGCCCGTGCATTAGAGAACTCCCGAATGCTGTCGCAAAGCGTCTGCGCAAGCTCGCAGGGAACGGACAGTCGCATCGTCACGTTCTCCGCGAAGTTGGTACCGTCCACCTGAGCACCCCAGTCGGACACGCGTTTGGACAGCGGCTCGTACAACGAGTAAGGCACCACAACGTCCACAAGCTGGCAAAGCACGCGCCGCACGATGTGTGCAGCGGCAAGCGCATCGGTCGCCGCCTTGGTGTAGGCGCGCATGAGCCCGCCCTTGCCCAGCAGCGTGCCGCCGAAAATTCGCGCCACGACGCATGCGGTATCGACCGCGCCACTGCCCTTCAAGGCGTTCAGCACCGGCATGCCCGCGCATCCGTGAGGCTCTTTCGCATCGGAATAGAACTCGCTTCCGTCGACCAAAATCCACGCCGACACGTAATGGCTGGCGCTAGGGATGCGCTCGATGACCGAATGCCTGAACTCGATGGCCTCATCTGCCGATTCTGCATGCACGGCGAACCCGAAGAACTGGCTCTTGCGATCTTCGTACAACGACTCGCCCATCCCGTCGGGTGCAACCGTCCAATATGCCTTCATCGTTTCTGCCATGCTTATGATTATAAGCCGCCGCAGGCTACAAAGGGAGCAGCGTAGGTGTTTAACGCAGGGGTCTGTCCCCTCTCTATTTACGCAGGGATCTGTCCCCTCTCTATATGCTGCTGCAACGTAGGGGTCTGTCCCCTCTCCATATGCTGCTGCAACATCAAGTTATCAAAGCATGCGGGCGCTTCGCGAGCAGTTTTCAAGCTGAGTACAGATGCAATCGGTTTTAAGCGTGCGGCAGAGCTATCGGCCCCAGCTGGCGGGATCGATGGCCGTGCCGCGCTTCGGGCGGAAAAAACGCGACAGGTCGACGCCCTCATGCTCGAGCAGCTTCACCTTCATGTCGATGCCGCCCCCGAAGCCGGTCAGACTGCCATTGGCGCCGACGACGCGGTGGCACGGGGCGATGATGCAAAGCGGGTTGTGCCCGACGGCCCCGCCCACGGCGCGCGCAGATGAACGCTTGCCCGTCTCGAACGCAATGCGCTGTGCGATTTGACCATAGGTAGTCGTGGTCCCGAAGGGAATGTCGAGCATGGCCTCGCGCACGCGCAGCTGGAAGGGCGTCGCCTGTGCCGAGAGCGGAAGCTCGCGCGGGTCGGGTGCCTTGCCCGCGAAATACCGGTCGAGCCATGTACGTGCCTGGTCGAACACGGGCAAATCGTCCTTCGGTTTCATATCTCCGTCGACACCATAGCCGAAGTACCGGTCGTTTCCGAACCAGCAGCCCACGATGGCCTCGCCGTCGCTTGCCAATGTGAGCGGTCCGATGAGATCGGATTCGTATTCGGTGCGATATGTCGTCATAATCGTTACTCCCCTTTCTCTTTCAGCGTCTGATTTGAAAGCGAGTTCCACAGGCAGATGACCGCGTAGCTGCGCCACGGCCGACACGGTTCCACGGCCTCGAGCCGTTCTTTGGGCGTCATATCGGGAAGAGCATGCGCGACGCCGGAGTCCTTCTCCAGGAATGCGTCAGGATACGAGTACGCGCGCATCGCGATGTAGTTTGCCGTCCAGGGGCCGATGCCCTTCACCGACAAGAGCGCATTTATCTGCTCTATTGGATCGACGAGCGCATCGAAGCCAAGATCGGCAGATTCCACCATACGCGCGATTTCGGCAATTACCACCGAGCGGGTGCGGATGACGCCGAGCGGGCCCAACACCCCCGCAACGTCGTCGAGAGAGGAAACCTCAAAAGCGGATGGCCAAGCGCGGTCGAGACCCTCGATGCCGGTTTGGATGTGCGGGCCGAGCGCATCGACGACGCGAGCTGCCAGCTTGTTGGCCGCAGCGACGCTCACCTGCTGGCCGAGCACGGCGCGGCAGCATGTTTCGAATGGATCGAAGCACCCCGGCAAGCGCATCCCGCACACATTCGCCCCGGGACGTATCGTGTCGAGTGCAGCGAGGCCTTCGAACACGGTCTCTGGATCGCAATCAAGGTCGAACATCCTGCGCACGCGGGCCACCACTATCGACGTTGCTGGCAGCAGCGACTCGGCTATAGAGAGCACGAGCGCGTTGTGTGCAGGGTCATGCTCCACCCGTATCCAGCCTGAAACCTCGCTTCCGTCGGGCATTGCCATGCGGGCTGTGCGCGCGTACGACGCATCGTCCACAACCTCAACGCCGGCAAGCGCACGGTCGCGGAAAAATGCCAGCAGCTCGCTGAAGCATAGAGGGGGCCGATAGCCGAGCCTCAGCCTGATTGCCGCCTCAGCGTTGAATGCGTTGGCGCTGCGATTCTTCGCAAGCCTTCGCTGCTCTGACGGAACCAGACCGTAATGGCTCTTGAACGCATCGTTGAACCTGCGAGTGCTCTTGAATCCCGACGCTTTCGCGACATCAGCCATGGAGAGACTGGTGTCGGCGAGCATCGCCTTCGCGAGCCGCAGCCGGCACGTCGTGAGGAACTGCATGGGCGTGACGCCGAACTCGTCTTGGAACACGCGGCGGACATGGCGGTCGGTATAGCCGAGACGGGCGGACAGCCTCTCCAGACCATCCCCTGCGGTGCATTCCTCTTGAATCATTGCGGCTGCTCGCCGCGCGAGGCTTTTGCGGGCATCGGCGCTCGACAGCCCAGGGGCAGTTTCGGGACGGCATACCAGGCAGGGGCGGTAGCCCGCCTCTTCTGCTTCTGCTGCGCTTGCGTAGAACGTAACGTTCTCGATCTTCGCATGGTAGGGGCACACCGGCCGGCAGTAGACGCCGGTGCTCGATATCGCCGCATACACCCGCCCATCAAAGCGTGCGTCGCGTGCCTCGAATGCGCCGTAAATCGCGCGTTTGCGCTCGACTGAGCTGTTCAGAGATTCCGACGGCAATCTATTTGCCATGAGTTCAAGAGCAGCTTCGCGTTCGTCGGCGCTCTGCGTGAACGACTTGTCTTTCATCTTGCCCACCCTTCGTTCAATGCAAAATGTAACCGATGGGCATTCGAATGAATAGCCAAAATCGGACATCGATTTAATCGTTGTCCAATTTCGATCTGGATGTCCTAAACGGCCAGATCGCGTGTCGTTGTGCGGATAGAATCGAAGGCGCTAAAACCATCAACCACTGGCAAAAGAAAGGCCGAGACTACGAGAGGGGAAAGCCGCGAAGTAACGGGCAAAGATACCGTCCTTGATATCCTGTAGCGTTGTTGCATGATCCGACTCGGATTGACAGGTGCAGACGGCCCCTACGTGGTTCCCCTATCGTTTGGGCTCGATTTGTACGGCGAGAGGCCTATCGTTTACTTCCACTGTGCTCGCAAGGGCATGAAAGTCGATCTGTTGGCATCTGACAAGCGCGTGTGCATCGAAAGTGCCCGCCATGGGGCGCTGTGAAAAAGCCGTGCCGTCATGTCGGCGGCACGGCTCATGCCATCGCTCTCTAGCAGGAGATTTGCGCTAGCTGCGCCTGAGCCTCACCGCGATGGTGTTGAGATAGTCGAGCGCGCCAGCTTCAACGGCTGCGCGGTCGCCTGCGGCGTACTCGTTGTCGCACTCAATCCAGTCTGCCCACGCTTCGCACGTGCAGGCCATCTCCCGCATGTCGAGTATGTCGATGTCCTCTGTCTGCGAGAGGTTGGCCTGCCACCAGTCCATATCGTGCATGTAGTCGAGTTGCTCGGGTGTCCAGGACGCGAGCAGGCATGCGGGCAGATCGTCGTGACAGTCGCGCATCATGCCGGGAATGGCAAAGAGTAGGTCGCCGCCGTGCTTGACGAGCGGCAGCAGGTGCTCTCCGAGGTATTCCGGGTCGCGGCCGAAGTAGTTATACGAGTCGACGCTCACCACGACGTCAAAGAACCCGTGCGCGAAGGGAAGCGCAGTCGCATCGGCCTTGAGCGGGACGGCCTGGCGGTTGCTGAGGCCGCATGCCTCGAAGAAGCGCATGTTGTCTGACGGATCGCTCCACAGGTCGGCGGCATACACGATAAGTTCGTACTCGCGCGCCATGAGGGCGCTCGTGAGCCCGGCCCCGCTGCCGAGGTCGAGCACGACGGAGCCCGCCGGTATGTCAGCGTAGCCGAGCAGCTCCTCGCAGATTTTAAGTGGATTCGGTCCCATGCTGCGATCGCGCATGGTGGATTGAGGGAAGGTGTCTGCCTTCGGGAAGTTCATGGTCTTGTCCTGTTCTATGAGAATCCTACGGATACAGGGATTTGGAACGCAACAAACCTGGGGCAACATTAGTGCCCTTCTCGAAACGATAAGTTCTAGCGTTCCTTACAGAACAATGACCAAAAAGACATCCCCTTGGATGGCCGTCACCGCGAGGCCCTATGCCCCGCGCGTTTGATGCCACAATATCACGGACACATCATGGTTTGAAGTCTTGAAATGCACTCCTCTTTGCGGTATTAGACATTGACCACGATTTGTTGTTTTCACATGAGAACGAGCTAGCGGTGCATTCTATATGCCCTTGTTCCCCGTGGCCTTCTCTTTACCTCTTTAGACCAACACAATTATGGTTGCAGTGGCTACCGCAATTGAGCTCCGCGGCACCCCAATCTTCGCCGCCGCTCACAGCATCCAAATCTTCATCGGATAACTCGTAGCCTTCTTCTTTGGCCAAAGACAGCAGCTCCTCAGGGCTTTTGCACGCCATGGCGCGTTCTCTAATGCTATCAGGTACGTCTGTATAATTCATAGTTACCAGCTCCTTACTCTGCTGCGATCAATAAAACTATAATACCAAAAGGGTAATTATCATTTGCCAATGATGCCGCACATGTGGCCTAGATGCGCCGAAAACCTAGCGAAAAGGGACGGAGGCTATTCGCGATTATTCACCAAGGCGCTTTGTCTCGTCTAATCGGGACCTAAGGAAAGGTAGATTGGCAAAACCGTCAAAACAGTGAGACGAAATGATATCCATTGCGTAAAACTACTAGTTTGCTCGGCTCGGTTGCAGAGTCGGGCGGCAGCGCTGCCGGCGGATAGTCGGCTTACCTGGAATGCTTCAGACAATGGAGAGGAGAGACCATGGACATCAAAGATCTGGATCTCAGCCCCGAGCTGCGCGAGAAGGCGAAGACATGCAAGACCCCCGATGAAATGTTAGCGCTCGCCAAGAAAGAGGGCTACAAGCTCTCCGACACGGAGATGGAAGCCATTTCTGGTGGTAGCTGGTCGTGCAGCCACCACACAAACTGCAACTACGGCGTGTAGTCCATTTCCGAGTGGCGAATGGGCAGGCGAATTGCCTCCGTCCCCATTCGCCCCCGTTCGCCATCACCATCCAATTGCTACATGCTTATTCCCACTCTATGAGGAGAAGCGTCCATTGTGTCTAGCGCGTTGCGCTGATTCCACCATGTTGCATGCAGCGTGCGAGGATGTG
>CACZSV010000110.1 GCA_902783925.1 uncultured Coriobacteriaceae bacterium | reverse complement strand
GAACTTTCTGCCATGGCTCGTGTTTCCCTCGGTCTTCTCGTCTCTGAAGGTGCCACGGGCGATGCTTTCGGGCGTGGTACTCGTTTTGGCCAACAGTTCGCTTGCCACGCTTGTCGGCGATGTGATTGGCGCCGCCCTTCCGCCCAACATGCAGAATCTCGCCGGCGTATCGGGGCTTATGGCGGTGCTGCTCGCGGGTTTGTTTGCCGTTAGCTTCGTGGGGTACAGAAACGCCTTTGGAGCTGTTGGGATGTGGCATTCCGCCGAGCAGAATACCCCAGACGATGGTAGCCATAGCCCGGAATCTGTTGACGATGCCAGGGATCCGGCTAAGGCCATGCGCGAACGTATCGGGGCGTTTGTGGAGGAATATGGCCTCACGCCGCGCGAATCGGAAGTCGCGCTCTACACCGTGCAGGGTTTTTCGTGCGCCTATATTGCGGACAAGCTCGTCGTTTCGAATTCCACTGTGCGCTTTCATCAGCAAAACGTCTATCGCAAACTCGAAGTCCATTCGAGAAACGAGCTTATCGAGCTTGTTGTCGGAGAAAACATTTAGCCGAAAACAGGCCAACCGCTTGCGGATTGTCAAACCATACCTAGCACACCTTGAGCTGGTCTTTTGTAAAACCTGTTAGTTTTCGCAGTTGCCGATTCCCTCCATATTTCCTAGCGTTTTCGGCGGGAGGCATTATGAATTGCGAACAAACAAAGACGGCTGTTCCCTACCCGCTCTTTATTCGGCTCGAGGGTCAAGATATCGTTGTTGTGGGTGCCGGTGCCGTTGCTGCGCGAAAGGTCAAAACCTTGCTCGATTACGGAGCCCGCGTGCTTGTGATTGCGCCACAGGCCTGTAGTGACCTTATCGCGCTTGCAGACGAAGGGTGCATTGTCTGGAGACGTCGCGAATACCGCAAGGGCGATCTGGAAGGATCGCTTCTCTGCGTGGTCGCCACGGGGCTTCGAGAAGTGGACGAAAGCGTCTACCGCGAAGCGAGGGCCGCGCATATTCCCGTAAACGTGGTCGACGTCCCCGAACTGTGCACGTTCATTGCCCCCTCCATCATGCGCCGGGGGCAGCTGCAGGTCGCGGTGTCTACCAACGGCGCCGCGCCGGGCGTTTCACGCACGATACGCCAAGAACTCGAAGGGCGCTTTGGTGATTGGTGGACAGAGTATATCGATTGCCTGGCAGAAGTCCGCTCCCTCGTGAAAGAGCGCGTTGCCGGTCCTGCGCGCGTACGCACCCCGATCTTTGAGGCGCTTGGGTCAGCATGCCTCGAAGATCGTTTTGCTGCAGGGGAGCATCCCTCAGCGGAAGCTGTGTACGAAGAAATCGTGGTTCCCCTTTTAGAGGAGGCGAGATCATGAGCCTGGTAGCTATGGGGACAAACTACAAGAGCTCGAAGCTCGAGACGCTCGAGCGAATTTCCGTTTCCAAAGACGAATTCGATGCCGTCGTAGGAGGGCTTCGCAGCGCTGCAGGGGTGGATGGCGCCGTCGTGCTCTCCACATGCAACCGCGTCGAAGCGTACGTGGACGCCCGTACCGACCGTATGGGCGCAGACGCACTCCGCGCTTTTTTTGCCGAACGGCTCGGCCAGGAACCCCCGCGTAACGGGTTTTATCTCGAGCGCGGCGAGGATGTCGTTCATCATCTGTTCCGGGTTGTCTGCTCGCTCGATTCACAGGTCCTTGGGGAAGCTCAAATATTGGGTCAAACACGCGGGGCCTTCGATCGCTCGGTTTCGCTTGACTGCTGCACCGAGGTGCTCATGAGGCTGTTTCGCGATGCCCTGCACGTAGGCAAGCGCGTTCGCTCCGAGACGGCCATCGGCGGTGATTCCGTTTCGCTTTCGACGACTGCTGTCAAAGTGGCCCGCCAGGAGTTCTCCGATATCGCCGATCGCCAGGTGCTTTTTATCGGTGTGGGCGAGATGGCTCTTTTGACGCTGAGATATCTTATGGAAGACGGCGTGACGGACTTTCTGGTGACAAGCCGCACGCTGGAGCATGCGCGCGAGTTCGCCACCCACTGCGATGCGCGTTGCTATAGATTCGAGGATCGCTATGACGCTATCGCCAAGGCCGACATCGTGTTTACCATGACCTCTTCTCCAAGCGCTGTCGTCGAGGCAGAACCATTAGCCAAGGCTCGAAGAGAGGTGGGGACGGCGAAGCGCAAGCTTGTCTTTGTGGACGAGGCCGTCCCGCGAGATGTTGCCGCTTCTTGTTGCGATGTCGAAGGCGTCTCTTTATACAACCTTGATTCCCTCAATTCCATCGTTGACGATGGCCTTGCTTCCCGCATGACCGCCGTGGGTGATGTTGAGCAGCTCGTGGCGCGAGCCGAAGAAGATTTCTTGGCATGGATGCAGCAGCGAAGCGTCGTTCCCACCGTCAAGGCGATGTATGCGAAGGGAAACGCAACCGTCGATGGCGAGCTTCAGAAGGCCTCGAAGCTCATGGCCCGCGAGTTTGGAAGAGACTTACACGAAAACGAGCTGGCGGTGCTCGAATCGTTTGGCAATGCGGTGATGAAGAAGGTTTTGCATGGTCCCGCCGTGCGTCTCAAGAAAGAATCCGAGACTGCAGATTCGTACTACTACACGGGGGCTGCACGATACCTGTTCGGGCTGGACACATATCCGCCTGGCTGTACGCCTCATTCCTGCGAATCTCGCGCGTGCCTCGAAGGCCAGCCGTGCCCGCAGGGATTTTCGAAGGCTATGGGATTTGCGCAGAGGACGAGATGAACATGTTTGTCATAGGAACACGGGGAAGCGCCCTGGCGCTTTGGCAGGCTAACGCCGTGAAGTCGGCTTTATCGGCGGCGTTTCCCCAAGAAGAATTCGAGATACGCGCCGTTACGACAACCGGTGATCGCGTCTTGGATAAGCCACTCGAACAGATTGGCGATAAGGGGCTTTTCACGAAAGAGCTCGAGAGCGCCTTGCTCGCAGGCGATGTGGATATATGCGTCCATTCCATGAAGGATGTTCCCAGCGAGCTTGTGGATGGATGCTGTATCGCGGCGATGCTCGCGCGTGCAGATGCGCGCGATGTGCTCGTGTGCGGTCCGCGTATCCAAGCGCAATCGCTCGCGCAGGTCCCTGCGGGGGCCCGTCTTGGAACAGGCTCGCTCAGGAGATCTGCGCAGCTCCGTGCGTTGCATCCGCATATCGAGCCCAAACCCATACGCGGCAATGTCGACACGCGCCTTGCGAAGGCGCAGGGAAACGAGTACGAAGGCGTCGTCCTTGCAGCTGCAGGCGTTGAGCGCATGAACGCAGCCGATGCGGTATCCGCCTACATTCCCGTCGAAGAGATGCTGCCTGCTGCAGGGCAGGGCGCCATCGGCATTGAGGCGCGTGTAGGCGACGAACGCGTTGCACGTATGCTCGCATGCATCGACGATGCCGCGACGAGCCTTTGCGTGAATGCCGAGCGGTGCGTTTTGGCAAAGCTCGAGGGAGGCTGTCAGGTCCCGCTTGGCGTATACGCACGTCTCGAAGACGACGTGCTCGTGATTGATGCCGCTGTCTTCTCGCTCGACGGCGCACGTCAGGTTCGCACGCATGTCGTCGATTCGAACCGCGACGCAGAGGCCGCTGCAGATTCGGCTGTGCGCAATATCATCGCGGATGGCGGTTTAGACATTCTCGATGAAGTACGCGAACGGGGAGGTGCATCGTGAGCGTGACCGTCTACCTTGTTGGCGCTGGTCCAGGAGATACAGGGCTCATCACGGTTCGCGGGCGCGAGCTGCTCGCCGCTGCGGACGTCATCGTGTATGACTACCTTGCAAATCCGGAGCTTCTCGACTGCGCCCCGGCATCAGCCGAGCGTGTGTATGTGGGAAAGAAGGGCTATGCGCAGCACCTGACCCAAGACGAGCTCAATGTCGTGCTCATCGATGCCGCTCGTGCTCTCGAAAAACGAGGCGGGGGTACGGTGGTACGCCTTAAGGG
Organism: uncultured Coriobacteriaceae bacterium; assembly: GCA_902783925.1. GTDB lineage: Bacteria > Actinomycetota > Coriobacteriia > Coriobacteriales > QAMH01 > QAMH01. Next base: position 3,543 of record CACZSV010000110.1, on the reverse strand, counting down.
CGGTGATCCGTTTGTGTTCGGACGCGGTGGCGAAGAAGCCCTTGCGCTTGCTGCGGCCGGTATCGATTTCGAGGTCGTTCCGGGTGTCACAAGCGGCATTGCGGCGGCAGCTTTTGCTGGAATCCCCGTGACGCACCGGGGCATCGCCTCGTCTCTCACCTTTGTGACTGGTCATGAAGACCCAAGCAAAACGACAAGCGCGCTCGACTGGAATGCGCTTGCGGCGCTTGTGGGCCACGGCGGCACCGTGTGCTTTTATATGGGCATGCGCGAACTTTCGTCTATTGCGCACAAGCTCATGCAAGAGGGCGCGGCCGCGGATACGTCTGCCGTTATCATTCATCGGGGTACAAGCCCACGTCAGCATACGCTCGTCACGACGCTTCAAGATGTCGCAGCCGATGTTTCTCGCGCAGGGCTTGCCGCACCTTCGATCATACTGGTGGGCGAGGTCGCACGCCTGCGTGAAAGGCTCGCCTGGTTCGAGAAGCGCCCGCTTTTTGGCAAGCGCATCGTGGTCACGCGCTCACGAACACAAGCAGGTGCGCTTGCCAGTCGATTAACAGCGCTCGGTGCTGACGTGATGGAGTTTCCCACTATCGAAATCGTGCCTCCCGTGCAATACGCCCCGCTCGACGAAGCGCTCGCGCAGATCGATTCGTATGCGTGGGTCGTGCTCACGAGCGTAAACGGCGTTGACGCATTTTTCGAGCGCTTGAAAGGTGATGCCCGCCGTCTGGGGCACGCCCTCGTGGCGGCAATTGGGCCAGCGACGGCCGAGCGTCTGCGGCAGCACGGTATCGTTGCAGATACCGTGCCTGCAGAGTATCGCGGCGAGGCGGTGTTCTCCGCAATTGAGCAGGCGACGCGTGCACGGGGTTTGCGCCTCGAAGGCGCCCGCGTGCTGATCCCCCGCGCAGCAGAGGCCCGGGCCGTGTTGCCCGATATGCTGCGGTCAGCAGGAGCGACAGTCGATGTCGTGAGCGCGTATCGAACGGTGAGGCCCGCAGATGCGGATACCCGCGCTCTGATCGCAGAATTGGAAAGCGGGCGCATCGACGCCATGAGCTTCACCTCATCGTCGACTGCAAAAAACCTCTTTGAGTTGCTCGGCGATGCGTCCTCGCTGCTCGACGGCGTGGCGCTTTGCTCCATTGGCCCCATTACCTCGGCGACGCTGCGCTCGCTGGGACACGAGCCTGCGATACAGGCATCCGAATACACTATAGATGGGCTTGTCGAAGCCATCTGCAAGCTCTGTGGCACAGCAAGGCAAGAAAGCGGACCCGAAAAGGAGAACGGGCGATGATAGGGATCTCTAAACTGTACTGCGGGGCCGTTGAGCCTTCGGATGTGCTGCGCTACAAGCGGCGTTCGAAGGAGCTTCCGAGCGGACTTCTGCAGTTCTCGAAAGATAAAAAGCCGGTGGTGGTGTGGAACTGCACGCGCACCTGCAATCTAAAATGTCGCCATTGTTATGCCGGGTCTGATGCGGAGCGATACGATCAGCTTTCCACCAGCGAGGCCAAGGCGATGATCGATGACCTGTCTTCATTTGGCGCGCCAGTTTTGCTGTTCAGCGGCGGAGAGCCGTGCGTGCGCGAGGATTTGGTCGAGCTCATGCACTACGCCAGGCAGGCGGGGATGCGGGTGGTTATTTCCACTAATGGCACGCTGATCACTCCCGAGCTGGCGCAGCAGTTCGCTCAGGTCGGGCTTTCATATGTTGGCATATCGCTTGACGGTGGACGCAAGACGCATGATGAGTTCCGCGGCGTGCCCGGCTCGTTCGACCGCGCCATGCAGGGCGTGGCTAACGCGAAAGCCGCGGGTATCAAGGTAGGGCTTCGCTTCACGATCAACAGGCTGAACTATCAAGAAATCGACGAGGTATTCGACATCATGCGCGAACACGGAGTCAATCGCGCGTGTTTCTATCACCTTGTCTATACGGGACGTGGCTCGCAGATGATGGACCTCGATCTTACACACGAGCAGACGCGTGCGGTGGTGCGTCATCTGATGGACCGTACGCGCGAGATGTTCGACGAGGGGTTGGAGCCCGAAATCCTCACTGTCGACAACCATGCCGATGCGCCGTTCATATACATGGAGCTTCTCAAGGAAGACCCCGAGCGAGCGGCGAAAGTGATGCAGCTCCTGCAATGGAATCAGGGAAACTCCACGGGCAATGGAATCTCGTGCATCAGCTGGGATGGCGAGGTTCATGCAGATCAATTCTGGCGTCACTTCAGTTTTGGCAACGTCAAAGACCGGCCATTCTCCGAGATTTGGACCGATGTGAGCCGCTCGAACGAGGCAAGCGAGCTCATGTATCGCCTCAAGGACAAGCGCCCCTTTGTGAAGGGTCGTTGCAAGACATGTCGTTTTCTCGATATCTGCGGAGGAAACTTCCGCGTGCGCGCGGAGGCGGCAACGGGTGACCTATGGGCGCCCGATCCCGCATGCTACCTGACCGACGAGGAAATAGCCCCGCATCCAGATGACCCAAACCCCGTTCTAGAAGCCCCCGTTTTCGATTAGGAGAAAGCCATGCAAGTAGCATCGTTTCCCACATATCGCGCGCGTCGCATGCGCGCAAGTGAGACCTTCAGGCAATTTGTGCGCGAGACGGAAATCTCCGCACGCGATTTCATCTACCCGCTCTTCGTCAAGGCCGGAAGCGGTCTATGCGACGAAGTCCCATCCATGCCGGGCGTCTTCCAGGTTTCCGTCGATATGCTCATGCCTCAAATCGAGGAGCTGCTTGAATGCAGTGTGAAATCGGTTCTGCTCTTTGGCTTGCCCGCGCATAAGGACGAGCGTGCGAGCGAAGCCTACGTGGATGATGGGGTGGTTCAACAGGCATGCCGTATCATTCGCGCGCAGACGCCGGATATGACCGTCATCACCGATGTGTGCCTGTGCGAATACACGAGCCATGGCCATTGCGGGATGCTCGACGATGACGGTTCTGTCAAAAACGACGAGACGCTCGACCTGCTGGCAGCAGAGGCCGTGAGCCATGCGCGCGCTGGTGCCCACATGGTGGCGCCTTCGGACATGATGGACGGAGATGTCGCGGCCATACGCGCCGCGCTTGACGAGGCGGGGTTTGCCAATGTGCCCATCATGGCCTATTCGACAAAATACGCAAGCGGGTTTTACGGTCCGTTTCGCGATGCGGCAGACTCCGCGCCCGCATTCGGCGACCGTCGTGCATACCAAATGGATCCGGCAAATGCCGACGAGGGCGTGCGCGAAGCGGCAAGCTGCATTGCGGAAGGCGCCGATATGGTCATGGTGAAACCGGCTTTACCATACCTCGATGTGCTGCAGCGCGTGAGCTCCGAGCTGCGCTTCCCGACCGTTGCCTATAACGTTTCGGGCGAGTACTCCATGGTCAAAGCAGCCGCTGCGAATGGTTGGATCGACGAGAAGCGCGTCGTCTTGGAGCTTCTAACTTCCATCAAGCGTGCGGGTGCCGATATGATAATCACGTATCACGCAAAGGAAGCAGCGCGCTGGATACTCGAAGACCGT
>CACZSV010000109.1 GCA_902783925.1 uncultured Coriobacteriaceae bacterium | reverse complement strand
TCGCGCTCCATTTCGAGCTGGAGCCGTTCGAAAAGCCAGATTTTGATAACCGCCTGCCTCGTAACACCCATTTGGGTAGCGATAGAATCAAGCTCGAAGAGCATGCCTTCAGGCATATCAACGCTAATTCTGCGGGCGAGACGCTCCTGGTTTGGACGACGAAGCGTTTCCATGTCCATATAAGGGGTCATGTCCTCGCCAGCATTAAATTTTCTTTCCAGCTCCTTATCGCTTATTTTTGGCATATGCATCCACCTCCTTTTTTGTCGATTTACGTGCGGAAATAATACGGACATGTTTATTTCTATACGTGACGATCACCGTGATCCAAACACCTTTACGTACCTTGCCGATGACAGCCCAACGTTCTTCGGAAATGCTCTGCAGATGCACCTGAATGCACATCGGGTCATTCCACACCTCTGCTGCAGCATCAAAATCGATTCCGTGTTTCTTCATGTTCGAAAGAGACTTTGAATCATCCCATTCAAGCAAGATCCCATTGCTTATTTTGAACATTTTAGCACCTTTTTTATGTAATTTTCAGTTATTTATTATGCTTTTACTCAGCATTTATTCTTGCCTGAGATTATTCAAGCTGGACACACTTGATATCGACCATCGCGTCCACGCTGGACAAAGCCCTGCATCTCGAACTGCGCGAGCTGGCGAGAAAGCTCGCCAACGGAGAAATCGAAATACGCTGACAGCTCCTGGGCGCTCAAGGGCTCTGCCGCAAGAGCGCTCAGGATGGGGTCATCCTCTATCAGATCGTCCATCACGGGGGTGCCCGGCGCCTGCATTCGCGCCATCAGGAGCGCGTAGCTATTGTGCGTGAAGGCGATCTCGATAGCCGTGTCGAGCGAATCTTGATCGACGACTGCAAAAGCGCCTTGCGCAAGCAGATGGTTCGAGCCCCGCGAATTTGGTGAGCTGATGCAGCCAGGCACGCATGCCACGTCACGATCTGCCCGTAAGGCGGCATCGGCCGTGGAAAAAGTCCCCGAAGGAAGCCCTGCCTCCACAATGAGCACGAGCGCGGCAAGCCCCGCGATGATTCTATTGCGTCGCACAAACAGGCCGGCGATGGGCGGAGTGCCCCATTCGTTTTCCGAGATAATCGCACCTCCTTGATCGACCACCTGCTGAAACAGCTGAAGACCCCGCTTTGGATAGACGACATCGGCCCCCGACCCAAAGACGACGACGGTTGGACTGTTCTCTTCGACCGCCATGCGGTGCGCCGCCTGATCGCAGCCACGCGCGCCGCCCGAAATAATCGTGAGCCCACGCTGCGCCGCCTGCCGAGCGAAGAGCTCGGCGCAGCTCAGGCCATAGGGCGTTGCCTTGCGTGCGCCGATGATGGCGATGCCCGGCTGCAGCGCATCTGGATTGCCAATGCCATAGAGCACCTCGGGCGCCTCTGGAGAATCCTTCAAAATGGGCGGGTACTCCTGCGAATTGATGTCTATCTCGAAACGGGAGCCGTCGATCTGTGCGTATTCGTTCATAGTCACTCCACTGTGTTTTCGACCCTATAGGTGAATGATTCGTACAAGTGCTCTTCTTGGACCTGCGCGGTATCGGCAAGGTCGGCGATGGTGCGTGCCACGCGCATGATACGCACAATTCCCCGCCCGGAAAGATGGTGCATACGCGCCATATCCTCGATGAGCTTGCGGCAGCTTCTGGAAAGCTTGCAGCTCTCTATGACCTCAGATGGCGTCACGCTTGCGATGGGACGTATCTCGTCCTGCCTGCTTTCCGACCTCTCACGCGCAAGAAGCACCTGCTCGAGAAGCTCGGCCGATGTCGTGCCCTTGCCGCTTTCGAGCACGCGTTTGGGATCGACACGCGACACTTCGCAGATAAGGTCGATGCGGTCCTTAAGAGGACCTCCAAGCTTGGATTGATATCTATTGATCTGCGACTCGGAGCATCGGCAGTTATGCTCGGCATCTCCCAGAAAACCGCAGGGGCAGGGATTGGACGCCGCAATGAGCTGAAACTGCGCGGGAAACACCGACCTTCCTAGCACGCGCGTCAGAACAACCCTCCCCTCTTCTATGGGCTGACGCAGCGCCTGCAACGAGGAACTCGCAAACTCCGCAAGCTCATCGAGGAAGAGTACCCCATGATGCGCTAGAGAAGCCTCGCCTGGGCGCAGGGTTCCCGAACCCCCACCTACAAGAGACGCTACCGTCGCGGAATGGTGCGGAGAGCGAAACGGGCGCACGCCAGCGGTAATCGAGGTCAAATCGAGACCCGCCACCGAATGGATAAGCGCCGTCTCTATACGTTCTTGATCCGAAAGCGGCGGCAGTATCGTCGGCAGTCGTTTTGCAAGCATGCTCTTGCCCGCACCCGGAGGCCCCACGAGCAAGGCTCCGTGACCACCTGCGGCGGCAATCGTCAAGGCGCGAACCGCAAAACCCTGCCCTACGACATCCGCATAATCGAGATGCGAATCGAACGTGGGGCGCTCAGCACTGGTCGGCTCGAGGAATTCCCCGATGCGCAGGCGAGCAAGGTGGTTGATGCACTCGTGACGAAGCCCTTCGAGGCTCGGCATACAGGTCGAAAGTGGCGCCGAAAGCAGACGCATGCCGCATTTGGATGCCTGCATCGCATAGGCGAAGAGCCCATCGACCTCCCGCACGGCGCCATCGAGCGAGAGCTCTCCCACCGCGAGAGTGTTTTCGACGAATTCAGGATTGATCTGCCGCGTTGCGAGCAGGTACGCAATCGCGATTGGCAAATCGAAACCAGAACCCGACTTTCTCACGCTCGCGGGTGCGAGATTGACGACGATGTGGCTATTCTGCATTGCAAAGCCTGCGGCTTTCAACGCGCTTCTCACCCGCAGGCGTGCCTCGTTCACAGACGTGTCTGGCATGCCGATGATATGCATTCCAGGCAACCCCGGCCCGATTTCGATCTCGACGGTAACGGGGATTGCCTCGACTCCGAACAACGCGCAGGTCGGCATCACCGCGCGCATGGTCTCAGATACTGGCATCGAAACAGCTCTTATGATGACGGAGCATGGCGCGATGAGCACCCGTGGCGCATATACCTATGGCATCGAAACGCACGGGATCGTTGTCATCCCAATCTTCGCATACCATCATGTAGCATAGGGCAATGCGCTCGTAGCGCCTGCGCTTATCACGTGTAATCGCCTCTTCGGGCATGCCCGCTTCTATGCTCCTGCGCGTTTTAACCTCGATGAAGCAGAAAGTGCCATCGGGATCGCGTGCGATGATATCCGCCTCGCCAAAATGACAGTACCAATTGCGCTCGAGAATCTCGTAGCCCTTGGCCTCGAGATAGCGACACGCCGCTTCCTCACCTTTACGGCCCAGCTCCTGGCGAGTCTCGACATGGCCTTGCGTCTCGTAGGCCTCGGCGCAGAAATCCTCTGCGGGAATGCCAAATGGCGCAGGATCATCGCCAGACACACCGTGCGCGCAAGGAGACTTCTCCGGCGTCTCGAGCTCGGTTTTGGCATCGTGCAAAGGCTCGGCAGGGCTCACGTTTGCCGCATCTTGCCCCTCGCATGCCGAGTCCTTTTTGTCTTGTTCTGCAGCGCTTTCCTTGTTTTTTGGTCCCGCTACGGGGTATGAGAACTGTGCCGATGAAACCATGGGGTGCTTCCTTTCTCTTGCGCCCGACTTCTTTTTCGACGCAATCGTAGAAAGCGAATCTTTCAAAAGCTCCGAACGTTTTCAGATAAAACTCCGATACGATTCCGGCAAAAACCCGATATCGCCTGATGTGCATGCATCATGCGTCGAATCCAATCCGCAACGAGTCTTTGTCTTTGTCCACAGCACATGCGATACTTGCCCTTGCAGGAAAACAAGCAGACAGATGGGATGCTTATGCAAAAAGAACGCGCAGAGTACATCGATATAATCCGCGAACTCGACGGCGACATCGAGGGCCGTAAAGCCGCATTGGACTTTATCGAGCAATCGGACGTCTGGGTTCATGGCGAGCCTGCGCCCTTCCCCTATGTCCCCTATCTTTTCAACACAAAGGATCGCGCCTTCATCGCCGAACAATGCGAGATGATTCACCGCATTCTCTGCAAAGTCATACGAAAGTATCTCGATGACCCATCGTATCGCGAGGTCTTCCACTTTCCCGAAGAAGTGAAGCGCCTCATCCTGCTGCCATGTGGATACGACCAGCTGCTGCCCATGGGCAGATTCGACCTATTCTTAGACGAGGAAAAGCTCAGCTACAAGTTCTGCGAATTCAACACCGACGGTAGCGGAGCGATGTCGCGCGACAATATGATTGCACGCGCGCTCATGCAAGGAGAGACGTTCAAGCGCTTTTCCGAGCATCACCATGTCGAGCTATTCGAGCTGTTCGACAGCTGGGTAGAGGCGTTCATGCGTATATACAAAAGCGATACGAACGCGCATGAAAACCCGACTGTCGCTATCACGGATTTCAGGGAAAGCGGCGTCTTCAGCGATTTCAACCGCTTTATTGAAGCGTTCAAGCGTGCAGGAATCGCATGCCGCTTTGTGGACGTGCGCGAATTCGTCTTCGATGGCGAGCATCTTATCGACCCGAGCGACAACACCATTATCGATGCCATTTACCGGCGAAGCGTCACAAGCGAGATACTCCAGCACCCGCACGAATGCGATGCGCTCATCGATGCCGTTGAGGCGCAGGCGGTCTGCCTTATTGGGCATTTCCGCACGACCGTCGCGCATTCCAAGGAAGTCAATATCGCGCTTTTCGACGACCGAACCCGTGCGTTTCTCACTCCAGAAGAGCGCGCATTCGTCGACGAGCATGTGCCGCGCACCTACCGCCTCAATTCGGGTTCGCCTTCCTTCGAGCTCGAGGATATCAAGGCGAATCGATGCGCATGGATCATCAAGCCAGCCGATGACTATGGTGCCCATGGAGTGTACCCAGGCGTCGACTTCGAGCAGAAGCAATGGGAATGCATCGTCGACGAACATCTCGATGCCGGCTTTATCGTGCAGGAATTCTACCAACCGGCTTATGTGGACATCGTCAACACCAAAGTCGACGAATCCGACCCCTGTCGCGTCGAGAAATGGCAGTCGATGCCCGGCATCTACATGTATGATGGAAAACCCGCCGGCCTGTATTGCAGGCTCGGCAACGAGGGCGTCATCGCAATCGACCATGGCGGCCTTTGCGCCAACAGCTTCAAGGTGGATTAAAGATGCCAGAGGCCTGAAACCTTAGGTTACAGGCGATAGCGCATAAAGCCAGTATGGTGCCCCCGGGAGGATTCGAATCTCCGTTACCGGTTTGAGATGCCGGCGTCCTTGGCCGCTAGACGACGGGGACGATTTGCAAGTATAGCTATTTGGCAATTGCCTCGAGGGCGCGCTTGGCACTGCTCAGGAAGCGGCTGATATCGGCATCCGAATGGGCATACGAGACGAACACCGCTTCGAACTGACTCGGGGCGATGATGATGCCCTCGTCGAGCATACAACGGAAATAACGCGCGAAATGCTCTCTATTGCTTGCGTTGGCGCTCGTCCAATCGAAAACGGGCGCGGATGCGAAGAAAAGCGTGAGCACGCTGCCAAATTGGTTTACCTGCGTGGTGATGTCACGGCTCTTCGAAAGCTCGCGTAGGCCTTCGGCTAGCCGCGCGGCCTTGTCTGCCAAGTTCGCATAGAGATGCTCGCTCTTTTCGAGACGCTCGAGCTTATGCAGCTGAGCCAGGCCCGCCTCCATGGCGACCGGATTGCCCGATAGCGTCCCCGCCTGATACACGGGACCCTCCGGCGCAAGCGATGACATGATGCGTTCTGGCCCGGCAATACAGCCAACGGGAAACCCCGCGCCGATGATCTTTCCAAAGGTGCAAAGATCGGCTCGAATGCCAAACGCCTCCTGAGCTCCGCCAAGTCCCACGCGAAAACCCGTGATGACCTCGTCGAAGATGAGCAGCGCGCCAAATTCGTCGCAGAGCTCACGCAGCTCCTGAAGAAAACCGGGCACTGGCGCGACAACACCCATGTTGCCGCAGACCGGTTCGACGATCACACATGCTATCTCGCGAGGATGCGCCTCGAAGAGCCGACGCAGAGACTGCGCATCGTTATAGCGCGCCACCAGTGTGTCCGATGCGGTAGCCCGCGTGACACCGGGCGTATTGGGAATGCCGAGGGTGGCAACGCCGCTGCCAGCGCTTACCAAAAGGGAGTCGCTATGCCCGTGATAGTTGCCCTCGAACTTCACAATCTTGTCGCGTCCGGTAAACCCACGCGCTAGGCGGAGCGCCGTCATCGTCGCCTCGGTTCCCGAAGAAACCATACGCACCTGTTCGACATGGGGCACGAGCTCGACGATCATCTCTGCCAAAAGAAGCTCGGATTCGCAGGGAGCACCATACGAAACGCCCCGTTTCATCTGAGCGCGCACGGCGTTGAGAACATCCTCGTCGCCATGGCCCAGAATCATTGGGCCCCATGAGCAGACGAAATCGATGTACTCGTTGCCATCGACATCCCAGATTCGAGACCCCTGTGCACGGTCGTAGAAAACAGGCTCGCACGCGACGCTGCCGAATGCCCGCACGGGCGAATTCACGCCACCTGGAATAACCTTGCATCCGCGCAGAAACGCATCATGTGAATAGCTATGACCGAGCATCTATGCACCCTCCCTTTCAAAATAGACCGGAGAGGTCTTCTTGTATTCCCTGCTAGACACGAGCACCTGCGGCTCTACGCGCGCAAGCTCGCGCATCTTTGCAACGTGTTCTTCCAGTTCTTCTCGTGTTTTTGCGTGCACCATGCCATAGAGCGTATATGGCCAGCGATCGCTTCGAGGCCGCGCATAGCAATGCGAGACAAATGGGAGCTCTGCAAACGCCCGGCCGACTTCGTCTTGGCGTGCCGGGTCGATATCCCATACCGTCATACCGTTGAACAGATACCCGAGTCTGCGATGTTTGACCATGGCGCCAAAACGACGGATGACTCCCTGCGCCTTGAGCTCTTCAAGGCGCCCAATAACGCAGGCCACCTCAACGTTCTCCCCTGTCTGCGCTGCAATAAAGGCAGCCCCATCGTCAAAGGGAGTTTTGCCTACGAGGTCCTTTTGCGCCCATCGGACAAGCGCCCTATCGAAGGGCAATTCCGCATCAAACGGCTCGCCGGAAAGCTTCACGTGCGCATCGTCTGCCGCCTTGGCGTTTCCAAAGTCGACGCGAATCTTGTAGAGCCGCGTCGCGGGAAGATTCAGCGCATTGGCACAACCGGTTTCTTGCACGATTCGCGCGAGCAGGGCATCGACCTCGTCATGGCTTCGCGCAATTATCGTGAACCACAGGTTATAACGGTTATCGCGAAGATAATTATGCGTGACCTCCGTATGCGCGCTCACAAGCGCGGCGACGCGGTCGACTCGTGCCGCGTCGCCGGGAACCTCCAGCGCACACAGCGTAGACGAATACCCCAGCTTCCTCGAGTTAAACGAGGCCCCGATACGACGGATCGTCTTTTCGTCTCGCAGCTCACGCACCGCGGCGAACACGGCATCCTCGCGCACTCCCAGCCGCATGGCGAGCTCCTCGTAGGGACGTCGCATCAACGGGAACCCTGATTGTATTTCGTCGAGTACGAGCCGCTTTAGCATGTCGTCTCCAAGCTCTTGGGAATATAGGCGCAATACGGTTCCTGCGCCAGATAGTCTCCGGTTGCCGCAAGTGCACGCGCCCTGCATCCACCGCAGACGCCCTTGAACTCGCATACCCCGCACTTGCCTTTCAAACGCGAGTAATCACGCAGGTCTGCGAACACAGGCGAATCCGTCCATATCTCCTCGAACGGCGTTTCCTTCACGTT